>JBKPNF010000309.1:0-6607 GCA_046732455.1 Thermoproteota archaeon
ACTCTTGTGGACGAAGCTACTTTTGAAGCGGCAGCAGAAGGCATATCTTTTAGAGGCATGGATCCCTCGCACATTGCGCTTATAGATATCCACTGGCCCAACCACGCATTTGAAAAATATGAATGCGACAGCTTGGTAAAATTCGGCATCAGAGTCGACGAATTTTCAAAACTGATAAGGAGGGCTGACAAGAAGGACGCAGTTGAAATCAGCGTTGGCGACGATAGCATGCTGCACCTGAAAATGTCAAATAGTTACAAGCGTGAATACAAGAGTCGCCTGATAGAGAGCTCTGCAAGCTCTACTCCGCTGCCAAAGCTCAACTTTAACTCTAAAGCAGTATTCACCGCTATTGCGTTTGACAAAGTCTTGTCTGATGTTCAAGTGGTGTCTGAGTATATTTCCATTGAATCAAAATCAGGCAGCATAACTTTCTCTGGGAGGGGAGACTCTGGAGAAGCAGACATTACTCTTGAGGCAGGTAATGAAGGACTTGAGGAACTTGAGGCAAAAGAGGAAAGCAAGGCTACATACAGCATTGACTATTTGTCTAAAATAACCAAGGCCGTAGTATCGATGGGTGGATCAGTGACAGCAGAGTATTCAAGTAAAATGCCACTTAGGCTCGAGTTCAAGATAGCGAATGTGGGAAGGATTCATTTCTATTTAGCACCAAGGGTTCAGGATTAGAACACTATGCGCCTTGTAATGAAGTTTGGGGGGACTGCTGTAGACTCCTCAGACAAAGTAAGGCACATCGCAAAATTGGTACAATCCTATAAAGAAGGCAACGAAATAGTTTGCGTGGTTTCTGCAGTTCGAGGCATGACCGATGGCCTGCTCTCGATAGCCGACAGCGTCAAGCGAGGCGATAAGACAGCTCTAGAGGAGTTTGTGAAAAAGTGTACCAATACTCATGTGCAGATTGCAGAGGGTGCGATTTTAGATAAAAAGTTGAAAAGTGAGGCTCTGGCCACAGTTAAGAGGATAATCAGTGAGCTCGAAGACGTACTGGGCGGCATTGTGCTATTGGGAGAAGTTACGGCAAAATCGCTTGATTACCTGCTATCTTTTGGCGAGCGCCTCTCAACTCCAATAGTATCCTTTGCTCTACAGGACCTTACCATAAAGTCAGAACATCTTACAGGTAAGGAGGCAGGCATACTGACCGATGGCAACTTTGGTGAGGCTCGACCCCTAATGGACACAACAAAGCTTAAGGTGAGTCATAAGCTCGAGCCCATGCTCAAGCAGGATATTGTGCCTGTAGTCACTGGGTTTATCGGCTCCGACCAGTATGGCAATATCACCACCATAGGACGCGGCGGATCTGATTACACTGCTACGATAATAGCTGTGAGCATAGGCGCTGAAGAAGTGTGGTTGTGGAGTGATGTTGATGGATTAATGACTGCAGACCCAAAGCTCGTTATGAATGCAAAAGTGCTCAAGGAGGTATCATTTGCTGAAGCGATGGAGATGGCACTCTTTGGGGCAAAATACATGCACCCGCGTGCACTCGAGCCGGTCATCGATACCAAGATTCCAATAAGAATCCGCAATACATTTAATGTCAAGCATAATGGCACCATCATTACACAAAACCCGAGCAAGGAATCGCAGAAAATAGTCAAGTCTGTAAGTGTGATACGCCATACTGCTCTCATAGATGTGAGCGGCGGTGGTATGGTTGGCGCGCCAGGCACCGCAGCCAAGATCTTTGATACCCTTGCCAAGAACCGCATTAACATTATGATGATATCGCAGAGCCCCTCAGAATCCAGCATTTCAATGCTTGTCAGAAAGAGTGACCTTGACAGGGCTATTACCACTCTGGAGTTGAGCCTCCTTGGCAAGGTCATAAAGCAGATAAATGTCAACGACGACGTCGCAGTCATTGCAGTGGTAGGGTCTGGTATGCGCGGCATCAGAGGAGTGGCGGCCAAAGTATTTGGTGCAGTGGCGAAGCATAGCATAAATGTCATAATGATAACACAAGGTTCCTCAGAACTTAACTTGGCCTTTGTTGTCAACGACAGCGACTGCGATCAGGCTGTGCGTGCTTTGCATGACGAGTTTGAGCTTGCTAGAGATGCGGGAAAAGGATAAATTGGATTTATCTAGACTCTGATTGAGCAAGTATGAGCTCCAATAAGGGCAAGCTGTACGTTGTTGGAGTAGGACCTGGCAACCATGATCATATGACATACAGGGCAAAGAAGGTCATTGAGGAAAGTGAAGTCATTATTGGCTATGATACCTATGTTAGCCTTGTTGAAGATCTGATAGCAGGCAAGGAGGTTTACCGTTACGCTATGACCCAAGAAGTGGATCGAGCAAACCAAGCGCTCGACTTTGCAGAAAAAGGTAGGATTGTTTCACTTGTTTCGTCCGGTGATCCGGGCATTTATGGTATGATTGGACTCATCTATGAAATCTTGGCTCGAAAGGGTTGGAACAGAGAGGACAGCAGTAGCATCAATGTCGAATGTGTTCCCGGCGTATCTTCACTAAATTCATGTGCTGCCCTTGTAGGTTCACCCCTCATGACCGACTTTGCAGTTGTCAGCATGAGCGACTTGCTAGTTCCTTGGGACATTATAGTTAAACGCGTCGAAGCTGCGGCTATCGGCGATTACGTGACTGTCATATATAATCCTGCAAGCAAAAAGCGGGTTCACCAGCTGCGAGACACAAGAGACATTTTTTTGAAATACAGAAAGCCAGATACGCCAATTGCAATAGTCAAGGGTGCTTATCGAGAAAGCCAGGAGATGGTTGTGACCACTCTGGACAAGATGCTTGAGCACCAAGATATGTTGGGGATGATAACTACCGTCATAGTTGGGAACTCGTCAACTTTTAATTACAAAGGGATGATGATAAATCCGCGCGGCTACACTTCAAAATACGAGTTAATCAAGCAAGAGGAGCAACAGCCTGCCAAAAAACAATAATAAAATCAGATTGAACAATTGCGTTTGATTTATTTTGGGGACCTGCTATTTCTTAATCTTCTTAACAGATTCAGAATTAAAAGGAAAAAGGGAAGTGGAGTTTAGATGACTTGCCACGGTCTCGTTGCGAACGTAACTCCAAGGCCAACGCCTATAATTATGCACTGATAGACAATGTTTGAATAGGGAATTGGCTTTATTATTGGTTCTCCTGTGACGCTTACTGTCGCGCCCCTTCCAAGACCTGGCCCTACATGCTCAATGTTTAGCTGCGTGTGTACGTGGTAAGTTGCTGGTTCAAGTGCCCGTACGGTAATTGAATAGGGAATTGTTTGTCCGGGAGCGAGATCAAATATATTGCCGGGTGGATCTCGGGCCAAGAACTCCCATCTGTTGCCTGCATTTGATGACTCGCTGAACAGTGATAGCCATCCCCTTAGCGGCCTGTTGACCAAGCTTGTCAGATCTCCACTTACAGTTAATTCATCGCCTGTATTCAGAGTCTGATCTGAGAATTGTTCATTATCAATTCTTACGAACCTGCTTTGAAGTTGTGCCTGTACGCCATGCGCGCTCGCTGCCGGCAGAACATAACCCATATAGGAGACAGCGATGATAGTCGCAAGAGCCATAGTTGCAACCAACGTCTTGCTTTCCATCATATCTTTATTCTTAAGTAGACCAGAAAGAACAAAGATATATATTTTGCTCCAGAGTCAAGGTCGCAAAAGTTCCTCGTTTATCAATGCTAATTAGTAACAGCTGCAAAGATAGATTAGTAGAAGCACTTGACTGCGGAGGAGGAGGAGGAGGATGCAGTTTCAGACAAGCTGGCTCTTTATAACATAGAAGAGATAGGTCCGGCCACAGAGAAGCGCCTCGGAGAGGCCGGCTTTAAATCGATCCGAGACCTTCTCGTAAGGGGACCTGTGGATATTTCAGAATCCACCGGAATGGATATGGAGGAATCAGTAGAAATTTGCAATAGGGCCAGAATGATGCTTGAAGATTTGGGAATGATTGACAAAAGCTTTGTCACCGCAACGAGCCTCTACAACAAGCGCAAGGATCGCATATCCACCGGCTCCAAAAGCTTTGATGATCTGCTGGGTGGTGGTATTGAAACAAAGGCTGTGACAGAGGTCTATGGTGAATTTGGAACTGGCAAAACTCAGCTTTGCCACACTTTATGTGTAATGGTGCAGCAGCCAGTTTCTGGGGGTGGGCTTGCTGCAAAGGCAATCTACATTGACACCGAAAACACATTTCGTCCAGAAAGGATAGTTTCTATTGCGCAAGCACGAGGCTTCGATTCTCGTGACGCACTTGAAAATGTAATTGTCGCCAAGGCATATAACAGCGCGCACCAAGAGCTTATCATCGAGGAAGCTGGCTCAGTAATCGAAGGGAACAATGCCAGGCTAATAATTGTTGACTCAGCAGTAGCCCACTATCGTGCAGAATTCATTGGCCGCGCGACACTGTCTGAGCGACAGCAGCGTTTGAACAGGTTCATGCACATATTGGTGAGGATAGCGGAAACATACGAAGTGGCTGTCATGGTTACAAACCAGATTCAAGCGTCACCGGACACTTACTTTGGAGACACGGTCAGGCCTGTAGGAGGCCATGTGCTAGCCCATACTAGCACCTACAGGATATACCTGAAGCGCGCCGGTAAGAATCGCATTGCGAGGATGGTTGACAGCCCCTACCACGCAGAGCGCGAAATTCTATTTACCCTATCAAACAGCGGCATTGCAGATGTCAGCGAAACTAGATAATATTAAATTAAGGCTTATATCAATGAACTGACATGCCACATTCGCACGGTACCAGGGTAAAATCTCGCTCAATCCTAACTAAGCGCAATATAGTTAGGGGAATCTCATACCTACTTTATGATTATAAGGTTGGAGACAAGGTTGTTGTCAATGTTGATCCAAGGGAACACAACACGATCCCTCACCGGAGGTTCCATGGTAGAATAGGAGTTGTTGAAGAAGTTGGAAGGCGCACATTAAAAGTCTCGGTGATGATTGGCAACAAGAAAAAGATACTGCAGACTAGGTTCAACCACATCAAGCTGCTGGCAGGGAATCCAGCAATATCACAATCAGCAGCAACACTACAACCACCATCACCATCGCCACCAGTACCAGCAGGAGCAGAAGTAGCAGGTGCCACAAACAAATGACCGACATTACCAAGAAAGAAATTGTTACGCTCTCACAGGTAAAGGAAATTCTCCAATCAGTCAAGCCCGATGATATGGACCAGATCCAAAGGTGGACTGCTGACTATGTCAAAAAGTTTGCAAAGGTTGAGTCGCAAAAGGCACAAAGGATGACACAGCAGCTAGTGGAGCAGTGTGACCTAACAGAGGAAGAAGCAGTTGAAGTAGTCAACATCATGCCAACCTCCCTTGAGGAGCTGAGAGCGTTTACCTTTGGCTGGAAGAAGCTAATCCTTACTGACACGCTTGGAAAGATGCTAAATATTTTAAAGACAGAAGAAGATACTCAAAGTTAAATATCCACTCCAGTATAATAGGGTTGAAGATTGTCAGGACAACAACCACCACCACTTCCACCGTCTACGCAGGATGCTGCTGCTGGACACTTGAGCCAAGGAGAGCATAGCCAAGCAAGGAAATATGAAGAATACGCCTATGTTCTTGACTTTACTCCAAGGGGAAAGTCCATAACAGTGAGGGGTAGAGAAGGTGTCATAATACACGCGATAGGAGAAGAGCGGCTGACTCTGCTAGAGCTTTTGGGAATCCCAAACGCCATGGTAGAGGTAGGAGAGCGTCTTTACATAGGACGAGAAGGACGTGAGAAGGTGTCAAGTGTCCTTGGCAGACTAGAGTACACGGACATTTCACAGACTGCAAAGAACGAGCTGGCAAATATTGTTGAAAAAGTAGTGCTTGCCAACGAAAAGCGCTTTGTCAATTACATCAATATGGCACAGCCGATCACTCCAAGGATACATGCACTGGAGCTTATCCCAGGTATTGGTAAGACCTATATGATGACGATAATCAAGGAAAGGGAGAAGAAGAAGTTTGAAAACTTTTCAGATCTTCAGACTAGGGTTGGGTTGAGGGATCCTGCCAAGCTCGTAGCCAAGAGAATAATCGAAGAAATAATGGGACAGGCTCGAATGAACCTTTTCGTAAGAAAATAATTGTCGCGAAACAAAATCACAAGAGTCCTGGGTCAGCATATGCTTGCTGACCGGCGAATTCTTGCCAAGATAGTCTCTGCCGCCTCCATAGAGAAAGACGAGACCGTTCTTGAGGCAGGCTCTGGTCAAGGGATCCTTACGGCAGAACTGTGTAGGTATGCCAAGTATGTAATTTCATATGAAGTCGACATTAAACTATATAGAATGGTACAGGAGCGGCTCTTGTTGCAGTTCAAGAATCTACAGTTAGTAAACGCCGACCTTTTCAAAAATGGGGACTCACATTTCTTTGATGTCTTTGTTTCAAATCTTCCTTACTCACGAAGTAGAGATGCCATTGAATGGTTATCTAGACAAAACTTTAAGAGGGCGGTAGTGATGGTGCAGGACGAATTTGCAGATAAGCTGGCAGCAAGACCAGGTAGCGAGAACTATAGGGCAATATCTGCACTTGCGGC
>JBKPNF010000310.1:0-4490 GCA_046732455.1 Thermoproteota archaeon
ATTAGTTATCTTCTAGAGGATAGAAATACAAAGCAAATAGAAAGATTTGATCTACATTTGAACATCAGAAGGGGATTATTGTCATCATCATTTGCGTTTGAAGCATCAAACCATTTTACTGGAATAGAATGGTGGAATAAAATTGGTAACTTTCCCTATCCAATAAGATATCATGTGGAAATATCGCAGCTTATGTATGGTATGTCAGATAATAATAATAATCCTTCGGACTCTGAATCCATAGTCTACGTACCCTATAACGCATTAATGCCAAATAGCGAAGGATCAAATATGCAGTATCCAATTTCATTCCATAATCCCAGAATCGAATCTGGTTGCATATGTTATAATGTTAAGCCAGGTAATTGCGAAAGCGGTATGAAATATGTGTCCATTGCAAAGAATAATAATAATAATTGAACTTTAGCTATTGCATATTAAGTAGCTCTTCCATAGCATATAGAGGAGAATGTAATGTTAGGTTGCAGCAGCTGCTCTCTATTTGGCCTGTCTTCTTCTGATTCATTGAAAGATACTTTTTTGCTTTATAAGAAAGTTACAGAACAGTATAGAAACCCCGAGATTCTGGGAATAGTTAGATCATTAATACCGCAAGATATTGTTTTGCAAACAACAAAGGATGGCTGGAATATTGTACCTTTATTGAGATGGTTCAAAAATGACTTTATGAAATGGACTCCAAAAGATCCTGTCTGTGAAATGTGCATTAACAGAAGTAATGGTCATAGTAATGTTATTGAGGGCAGTGGTAGTAATGATAGATCGGTAGCACCACCACCATCACCAATAATGCAAGTTAAAAAAATAACAATAGGAAACTCATGGAAGATGCGCAAATTAGAACTCTTTATCTGCAACAGCTGTAACTATGAATATGCCTTTCCTAGATATGGCGAAATTCTAAAGATTGCAGAAACCAAAACCGGAAGATGTAGCGAATGGTCTATGCTTTTTGGAGCTATGTTAAGCAGTTTAGGAATAAAAACAAGAATTGTACATGACTTCCTTGACCATTGCTGGAATGAGGTTAAGCTTTCTTATCCCGAAGGGGCCCAATGGGTACATGTAGATTCTACTTTAGATTATCCAATCTCACTAAATCACCCTTACCATTACGAAGAAAATTGGGCAAAGGAATACGAATATGTGCTGGCCTTTACTGCAGAGAAGGTAGAAGACGTCACTCAAACATACACGCCAAAGTGGGAAGCCATACAACAACGAAGATTGAAAAAAAAGAAGGCAATAGATTTTACAAAGGTTTATTCATCGATATAATATGGACATATAGTCTCAATTATCTATATCTAATGTCTATTTAGTTGTCATTTAGTGACCGAGCAACCATGAGCATGTTATACAAAAGTTTCTCTATAGTCAAATGCTGTTCTCTCATTGCACCCAAGGATTTTTTTGAATATCTTCATTTTGTAAATAATTAATAAGTTCAAATGCGTCACTCCACCCTTTTCTTTTTCTTTCGACAAACCTTCTGTCTCGCTCCCTACATTGTGGGGCCTTTAATACCAACTTGACACAAAAGCACGTAGCCCTTGTAGAATACCGCTCCATAGTTACAGGGCTATTGGTAATAAACAAAAAGTCCTGATAGCGGTCGGTTGCATGCTGCATCTCAGTTTCCAATTTTTGTTTTCTCTACCCCTCTTTATGGTTTTGAACTTTAATAAAGAAGCAATATAGTAGTGGGCCTCCCCTTTGGCAGATTATGGCTCTATATCAATAAGTACGGTCCGGTCATCTCTAACAATGCTATTGGTAAAATAATAATTACTACAATGCTTATGATTGCTTTATTTACTATATCAAACAGTGCCGTTGTTGTAGTAGTGTGGTTGTCGCTGTTGTTGCGTTGTTGCGGTCTAGGCCGCAATGATAGCAGGAGCGATGATAACAGTAACGCAGCAACGACACCCAACTGCCTGGCACTCTATTATAGAGGTTCAACGCCCTGTAATGAGTGCCATGCAGTTCTTCCTCTCCAAATACTTATGATATCTTTTCATGTTTTTGAGCCTGAGTTCTAATAGGAGGATATGAGTGAGATACAACTCACACCGATATATCAAACAATCATGTTGTCTGCGTTATGCTCTCGTAAAGCCTGTTTATATGCGCAGAAGTGTTATCGGGTGTATGCACGCACGCACGCACGCACCAGATGAGTTTTCACTCAACTCCTTTTAACCGTAATCGCCATTACGATTATTGGGTGTATTGTAGAGAATGGATAGAATGGGCCCATCGGGCTTGATCTGATACAAGCTATGATGCCCGATCAAACCAAGTCTGCTTCACCAGTAATCAGACATCGCGTGATGTTTTTCCTTGTAGAAATAGTGCGATGAATGTGTATTCATGGATATTATTTGGTTAATAGATTTTTTTATAAAACTCACAATCACCTAATATTTTTTATAATTTGTAAACCGAATGTTCTATAAGGTACAGCATATAGTATTATCTCAGCATGAAACAGAAAGATCCTCATCTCAAGGAGGTAAATCAGGCTATAGAAGCAAAAACACCAGATGGTTGTGAAGAGTGTCTGCAGATGGGTTCTGATTGGGTACATTTACGGCTTTGTTTATCATGTGGTCATGTAGGTTGCTGTGATAATTCTCCTAACAAACATGCAACAAAACATTTCAAATCGACTAAGCATCCTATTATAAGGTCTTTTGAGCCGGGTGAGACATGGGAATGGTGTTATGTTGATAACGTTATGATTGGCTGATGATGATTATGCAAAAAAATGAGTAGTGTCAGAATTAGGGAATTAAAGGGATAGAAAAGGATGTGATCAGAGGCCATAGCTCAGTATCCCCCAGAAGTATGGGGATAAATCATATTTGTCCAATAACACACACATCACTGCAATTCTAAGCAAATGAGGGGAATTATTTGATAGAGCCGACAAACAACAATCCGTCAAAGATAATATGAGGATTGTAGTGATTAATTTAACTAGCTGTGCGTGTGACCATAAATATGGCTGAAAAAATAATAATAATGATAATGATACTAAGAGAAGAGGCTTACACTTCACAATAAAAAATTGTTAGTGGAAGAAGAAGAAAGCTTTTTGGAACGAAGCATGAATCAGTGAAAATGAAAAGAGATGTTAATAATAGATCATGAATGAATGAACCTCAGATGTCATTGTGTTTCTATTTTTATTATATTTAAGACAAGTGAAGTTGATTGGTTCAAGTCGCGGAACTCGAAAGGAACTTAAAGAATGAATAACTTAATGGAAAGGCTACCTGAACGAAGGGATCATACAGTAAGGGATTTCAAATTAATCTAAGAAAATCGACTTAGAAGGTTTAAATAAATCCTAGTTGAGGTATTGAAGAATGAATCCTGTAGTTCATTTTGAAATGCCAGCAGAAGAAAGAAAGCGGATGGCTGACTTTTATATCAATGTCTTTGGTTGGAAAACCCAACAGCTCGGTGAAGATATGGGAAATTATGTCATAGCTACCACAACAGATTCTGATGAAAAGGGTCCAAAAAAGCCAGGCGCAATAAATGGGGGTTTCTTCCAGAAAACTGGTGATAGACCGGCACAATACCCCTCAATAGTTATCGCCGTGGATGATATTAAGGAGCACATGATGAAGGTAGAAAGGTCAGGAGGTAAAGTGCTTGGAGAGCCAATGGATATACCGGGAATTGGATTGTATGTATCGTTTTTTGATACGGAAGGCAATAGGGTTAGTATGATTCAACCGACTCGTTAAGACCTTGAGCACAAATTAAACCCAAAAAACATACAGTAGAAAAAGACGAGAACGTCAAGAAATCAAAGCCAGAGAAAAATATACAATTAACAAATGATAATCACAATGACTAAACCATCTGAACATTTTCCCACAACAGTAGATGAATATCTGGCGACAGGACCCAACGACGTGCACAAAGTGCTTCAGAAACTTAGGCACGCTGTCAAATCTCTTGTTCACGACGGCGGAAGAAAGGATTGCTTACAGAATTCCTATATCTAGGCTTCAGCGTGATTTAGTGGGGTTTTTCCGCTCAGACAAATCCTCAAAAACGACTCTGCTCGTTTTATACTATGAGTCCGCCATTAGCAAAAGCGATGAAAAAAGATTTACAGGGTTACGAAGTCTCAGGTGCAACATTCATTTCACACCTGAGAAGCCATTAACGGCGGCGCTTCCTAAAAAAACTGTGCGTGCAAGGGTAAAAGAATTATCAGGAAAAGCTAGAAAATAGGAGGACTGGATTTAAAATCGAATGAAAATTAATGCAGGCCCGTCGGCATTGGATACTTGCATAGAATCGGGTTCAACTGACTAAACTTTAAAGCCTCCTTGATTGCGTTTTTACAAACCAATCTTAACCTAGGATGGATGCAATCTAGATGTGACTTGTAAGATGTTAGTTAGTTATCGACCCCCTTATCCTCTGCACTGATCGTCACC
>JBKPNF010000311.1:0-6014 GCA_046732455.1 Thermoproteota archaeon
TATATGGCATCTCCAATTGAAAAAAAAATTGATGACTGGCAGAAAATTGTAAACAAACCAATCTTTACTAGGGACGGTAAAGATATTGGAGTTGTCGAGTCAGTTCAAGCAGAAAAAATTATTGCCACATTCGGTCCAATAACGCCAATCAAATATCTCATCCCCAAATCCTCTATTGTAGATTTTGATGAACTGGGAGTAGTTCGTTTGAAGGAAGACGGCGACTTTGTAGAACATAATTACAAGTTTGCATGAGTTAGATAAATAATGCCAGAATAGCCTCAGTAAAGCTGATAGACTGATAGTCACCGATATAATGAGGAAAGATTCTAGTGCAACTGTTAAAAGATATATGGATTCAAAGAGAAGTATGACCAATGACAATCGACTTGCAGACAGCGCAAAGTCGGGAGTAACTCCTTCAACCCTTTCTGCTGCTGTTAGGATAAAACAGGACTACCAGAACCTCCTTAAGGAGGCCCAGCTTCTTCTGCCAAAAGTAGATCAGAGTCTTCTTCTTGATATCTTGTATTATCAAACGAGATATCCTGATTGGGAAGGTAGCGTGGTGTTTCGGGTAGTATATCCTGCCGACTTGGATATTAATCAAAAGAAAGAGTGGATCTATCAAAAATACCAACGAATGTCCAAAGTTGAAGAGGATAAAACGCTAAAGTTCAAAGCAATAAGAATGTCAATGGAGGAGTTGGGCAAAATGTTGGATGAGGATAGAGATATACAATACGTCACCGGTTCGGCTACATTAACGCCTACAGATTCCTACAGTATATGATCCAATTCAAGTTTAACCCGATCAATCAAAGCCAAGCCTGCTGAAAAATCTGAAGATATATGTCTATATCTCTGTCTGCTGGCTAGTTTATGGCAAAACTATTTTCCATAGTATTATGGTGAATCTTGCAAGCTTGGTCTTGGTCCAAGTGTTACATTGATTGGAATGATCTGTCCATCCCTCCATACAGTAAGTGTGACTGTTTCTCCAACTTTTGTAGCCTGCTGTAGGTACCCAAGCACATCGTCTATTTTTCTTATATCCTTGTCATTTATCGCTAAAATAACATCTCCTCCTAGTGCAATCTCTCTTCCGTCAAGTTGCGCTGGAGTATTGCCTCCTTGTATTCCTGCGCTGTCAGCAGGACCGCCTGGTGCTGCCTCTATAACTAAAAATCCCCTGGGCTCACCAAGACCTATTGCCTCTGCTATTTCAGGCGTCATGTCTATTCCAGAGACTCCCAGCCAGGGATGCTGGTATGAACCTGTCGCGATAAGCGATGGCACGACCTGAGATATTGTGTTTGATGGAATAGCAAATCCTATTCCTGCAAAACCACCTGTCGTAGAAAAGATAGCAGAATTGATGCCAATCACTTCACCTTCCATATCCAAAAGTGGCCCACCTGAATTGCCGGGGTTGATCGCCGCATCTGTCTGTATTACATCTGGGATGGAAAAGGCAGGCGCTGCGACATTAGACAATGGATCTTGATAAACCGGAATCAGCCTATTTAGGCCGCTGACGATCCCTTCAGTCATCGAGCCAGAGAGCCCAAATGGATTACCAATTGCTACAACCTCCTGACCTACTCGCAATGAAGAAGAGTTTCCAAGTGGCAAAGGTTTTAGCTTATCTGTAGGAACGTCCTCTTCCACATGCAGTACTGCAAGATCACTATACTGGTCTGTACCTACTACACTTGCCCGATAAACTGTTCCGTCGACAAACGTTACGCTTATGTCATCATCCCCTGCAACAACATGATAATTAGTGACAATATGACCGCTATTATCGTAAATGAATCCAGATCCTAGGGTGACTCCCGAAACCATGTTATTATTAGTTGCTGTACCGCTGACCTGAACTACTGATGGCTGGGTACCTTTGAACAAATCCTCCAAAGTTAAGCTGTTATTCCTTGTTATCTGGACAGCATTTGTGGTAACATTGGCTGGGCTATCTACCAATTCTCCTCCTTGGGCAACCGTTGCTGCAGGCGGTATTTTCTGTCCTAAATTGTATTGATAAGGAGTATAATACCCCAGAGTGCCGATCGAAGCCAATAGAACGCCAACACAAATAATTACAACGAGAATAGCCCGCTTCAATTTCCTTCACCCGAGATTTTGCTACTGCCGATATTTATTACCATCGCATACATCTACAATAAAATGACTATCTATAAAAGTGGTGTCGCTTGATATAGTAGTGGAAAGCTATATGAGTCTCATTATTTTCATATACAACAGTTTCTCGTCTTATTGAGAGTTTTGTAGATATTATAATAGACGAATATTATATTTTTAAAATTATTGTTAAACCTCTGGGCAGTTGAGCTCAAATATCCCTCGAATGTATTTGAAGCAAACACAAGCCTGCCAATCCTGTCCTTCTTAAATACTCGGCCGTTCTTCATTTTGTTCGAGTTCATTTAAAGCATTTAGAATAGGGGTGCAAGCCATAAAATAACTAGCATGCGTATTTTCCTCTTCTGCTTTCCCCTACTCCCCCATTGCCCTTCTTACATTCCTTTTGTCTCTGTCGCATTTCCATTCTATATATAATGGTATAGATAAAATACAATAGCGAATAAGATGTCCTCCCCGCATTCTGATAACGAAGAAAGTAAAGGTTACTCGGCACATATGCGCGGTGTTGCATTGGGTATACTCGTAATGGGTGTTTCATTAGCTGCAGTAATCATGTCGTGGATAGAATTTGGGCATATAGGCTCAGGTTTCTCAGTACAAGTTATGCAACAACAACAAGAGACGCTACGTAAACAATATGGATTGCCGCCTCAGCCCACACTGAGCCCTAAAATGCTTGAGGTGCCACCATCCTTAAGAAGTGTTGCAGCTGGTGCTAATGCGACAACAGCTGGTGCTAATGCGACAACAGCTGGTGCTAATGCGACAACAGCTGGTGCTAATGCGACAACAGCTGGTGCTAATGGCAATACTACAGGGACAAGCGCAACTAGTGCAGGCGGCGGTAATAGCGTTTCCATAGTTTCAGGCGCTTCAAGCCTGACTACCACTGCATACGATCCAAGCCCTGTTCAAGTCAAGGTCGGCAGTAAAGTAACATGGACAAATAATGACTCACAACCCCATACAGTCACATCAGGCAGCAACGGACAGCCAGATAACAAATTCAATTCCTCACCAAACTTTAATCCATTGCTAAATCCAGGACAGACATTTAGTTTTACATTTACACAAGCAGGCGACTATCCATATTTCTGTATGCTGCATCCAAACATGGTTGGGACAGTCAACGTTAGCAGCTGACTTTTTCCTTTTTTGTTTAACTAGAAATATTTCTTCTTAACCTGCGATATATTATCATCTTCTTCTCTTAAAGCTAATAGTTTGTTTACTTCTGAAGCGTAGTATTGCCTGGAGATGAATTGGGGAATCCATGCCCTACCCAATTGTGGATACAAAAATGTCAATGTAATCCCTACATTTAATACTGCAGATGCAAAAACTGTTCTAATAGTTCAACTGAAATACTTGGTCTTGGTACTCAAAAATGCCAAGGCTTGAGTAATATTGTATAAGAGGAGCTAGTGGCAGACCGGAAAACATATTGATGAAATTAGCTTCTGACTCTGTGTCTCTGTATACGACTGATCTGCGTCATCCTTTATCAGACATGGACGCGTTTATCAGGCAGATATGGATGCATTTGAATGCATAGCAACAAAGCTTGACGTAAGAGAATTTAGCTTACAAAATATTTCTGCAGAAACAAAGTCAAAAATCTTGGAAGCTGCACGGCTGACAGGCAGTGGCCTCAATACTCAGCATTGGCGATTTGTTGTTATAGAAGAAAAGAATTACCTTAAAAAACTTGCCGAGGGTAGCACAACTGGAGGCTGGGTTTCAGGCGCCAATTTTGCAGTAATTGTCCTGACAAACCCTCGGCACAAATTCCACATGATCGATGCTGGAAGAGTGGTTCAGGACATGCAATTGGCTGCCTGGAATTACGGTGTAGCATCATGTTTATTCACTGGAGTACAAGACGAAAAATTGCGCAGTGATTTTGGTATTCCAAAAGATCTAAATCCAACGATTATAGTGGGTTTTGGATTTTCTGCAAAACAGGTATCTGGAAAGAAAAAGAACCGCATGCCCCTAGATGAACTTGTCTACTATGAAAAATATGGCAACCCCAAGGGAGCATAAGAAGGAGTGCTGGTATAAATTATACTAGAAATGGGATCGAGGGAAGGGTTTATTTTTATTTTATATTAAAATGGCTGTGGAGAGAGGACATTACCTGGGAACATACTAAAAGCATAAGCACCTTTAAGACAGGAGAATGGTTACTTTTCATACCAAAGAAGACACCCCTCATAAAATTATTATTATGCCTTCCAATAGGGTTATCATTTAAGCGATATTCACGTAGTGCAGTCTGGTAAGAACCATTGCATAATTGTTGCCTGCCAGAGGTAGGTTTTTAATGGATTGACAATAACTTTTACTGCCGGACTATGCAAGCAAACCAACAACGACAGCAGCTTGACGCCATCGACAAAAAACTTCTAAACGAGATACAGTGGGTCTTTCCTCTTGTTGACAGGCCTTATCGAGAGATTGCAAAGAGGTATGACATTTCAGAGGAGGACGTTATGCATAGGATAGCATTCATGAAGAGTATGGGCATCATCCGACAGATCAACGCCATTTTTGACACAAGGCGACTTGGATACAAGAGTGCCCTTATTGCATTTGCAGTCAGACCTGACAAACTTGATTATGTGGCAAAGAAGGTCAATGAGCACCCTGGGGTAAGCCACAACTACGAGCGCAACCATGAGTACAATATGTGGTTCACGCTTGCAGTGCCTCCTGGATCAGATATCAAGCGAGACCTTGACAGAATGGCATCATTTGAAGGCGTTATCAAACATAGAGTCCTGCCAACACTCAAGCTCTACAAGATCGGCGTCAAGCTCGATATGGTTAATAAAGATCCGGAAAAACCTGTGGCGACGGACGACGTGAAGCACCTAGACCCGGAGAAAGTGCGGCTAAGTGAGCGTGACAGAGAGTTCATCCGTGAATTGCAGAAGGATTTGAAAATAAAGCCTGAACCCTTCAAAGAGCTTGCCAATAGTTTAGGTGTAACCACAGCGGAATTGTTTGCCAAGGCCACAGAATATGAAAACACTGGCATAATGAGGCGCTTTGCAGCAATACTTCGCCACCGCGAAGCCGGTTTTGTAGCAAATGGTATGGTCGTATGGCATGTCCCTGAGAACAAAGTAGACGAAGTAGGCTTCAGACTCGCTGCGTTTCCACAGGTGAGCCACTGCTACAGGAGACCTGTGTATCCTGACTGGAAGTTCAACCTTTTCAGCATGGTACATGCCCGGACGCTCCAGGCGGCTGAAAAGATTGCTGCAAACATGTCAGAAACAGTGGGCATAAGCGACTATCAGATACTGTTTAGCTCCAGAGAGTTCAAGAAAGAGCGCGTAAAATATTTTGTCTAGCGCATCTAGCAGTCGGCGCTCTCAAGCAGTCCCTAGATAGCCTGTATGGAGATATGACATTTTCAATGACAACCTGCAATTTCTGATGATGTGGTCTTGCAGAAGATGTGTCCCCCATTGTGCTCATTTAACAACAGGCTCGACATAAAAGTTCTTTTCATACATCTCCTCCATTCTCGCAATTTCAGCGCTATTGAGGTATTTGCCATCTGAAAGCGATGCAAACAGTTCTATTTCTTCAATACTTATCATTGTCGGCAGGATAACCGAAATCTGCTTTTGCGATAGTATGAACTTAATTGCGAGTTCTGTGATGTTCCATCCTTTACTGCTTGCAAGAGGTTTCATATTCTCTATCTTTTGCATCGCCTCCATGATGAACTCTTGCTTTCTAAAACTGCGGTGGTCGTTCTTGTCAAACTTTGTATCGGTACTGACCTTACCAGTAAGTAGGCCTGATGCATCAGGAACCCTTACCATTATGCC
>JBKPNF010000312.1:0-6282 GCA_046732455.1 Thermoproteota archaeon
CTGATCTAGGTAGCTATGAGGGCAAGTATCCAAAGGATCTCTTTAACAAAACAGTAGTAGTGAATAACCAACCGATGGGACGTGTTGCGAAGGAAACTGAGGACGTTATTGTAGTGTTCAGCGACACTGATAGTTCAATAAGGTTTGATATTCCAAAATCAGAGATATCTACAGCAGGGGCTTCTGTCATTGCAAACGAGGATCTGCTGTTCCGATACAGAACTGACAGGGATGCGCCAATGCCAGAAGACAGAGCTTTAAGAGCTTCAGTACAAGAAATACAGGCTGCAGCTGCAGAGCAACTAGAGATTGAAAAGAAGAGCACAACTGCTGACTCAATAATGGAAGAAGGAAGGCAGCTTGGAACTCTGCCAAGACCTGAAACCACTTCAGTGTCAAGGCCTGAAGGATATATCGACACTGAGTCAGAAATATCAAAGAAGATGAAGAGTGCACTTGCAGAGCTCAAAGAGATAATAGTGGCTGGGACCAAAGTTGTGAAGAAGGAAGTCAAACAGGCACAGGAGACTGCTGCAGAAAATCGGGCGGAAATGGATGCAGAGGCTATATCGAGAATGGGTGATCTTGCAATGAGGTTTGCAGACTCATTTGAGGATGTGCTGTCCGAGATAAGGACAAGGACGTATGCAGAACAGGTGCAGATCTACACTGGTTTTATAAAACTAATTGACCAGCAGCGCACTTTGGTGGTTGCAGGTCGAGACTTTGCCGAAAGGTTGAAAGACTCAGTGAATGTTCCTGTAGTCGAACCTGGAGATATGGAGACCCGCAGACTGGAAGCACCACCTGAGCTGCCAGAGGACCTTGGGGAGAATAGAACTACTCTATCTGAGCATAAGAGCACAAATACCACCACCTCAAGAAGAAGGAAGCGAACAGGTGGTAGTAAGACAACAAGAAGAAAAACCTAGTAGTGTAAGCGCGAGTTTTCGTAGAATTGCTGATCCTCTTCGGCCATCACTACTTGCTTGTGACATTTTTCACACAGTAGATACCTAGCATTGGCAGGCAACATTTTCTTGCACCTGCCACAGAATTTCTTCAACAATGGTAATAATGCGCCCTTCTAAGATAAAACCATGACAACAGAAATCTAATTAAGGGTGATATTCAACATGAAAATGGCCCGACTGTATTGGCTTTGCAAAATCAAGTTTCAAGCGCCTTATCTTATGCAACCAGTAAAGGATTCCAAATACATCCTAACGCATTTGCCATGTTAAAAGGCCTTGATGTCGACGTGCTTAAGATAATTCAGGAAATAATCAAGATGAAAAAGCAGACGAAAAATGCAGTCATAGTAGTTGAGGATATCAAGAGTTTAATAGAACCAAAAAAACAAGAAGGTCCAATCGAGCAAACATGTACAGTGCTTATCGATCCGACACCCAAGGTTACCACTGCAGAAGGCGTGGAAGGCTATACAGCGTTGTTTTGCAGTAGATTTGAGAAGACGATGCGTATTTTAGCCCAACGGCCAGACAGCAAGCGCATATCAAAAGTGTCGGCTGTTAAGCAGAGAGTCAGGATGAGCAAGCAGATTGAAAGAGACGAAAAGAGCCGTCACGGCGTCGCTAGCTCGATCATAGTGGCCGGCCTCTTAATGTCGAAACGCACCAAGAAAAATGAGGTTGAACTAGCAATCGATGATTACACAGGGATCCTCACTGCAACTTCTACCATGGAAGATGCGAAAAAGCAGGCTTCAACCCTTGCGCTTGACCAAATGGTGATGCTTGAGCTTGAAAATGGCAAAGGAAGACCAGGATTGACGATCAAGAGTGTTATGATGCCGGACATTCCTGACCATTTGCCCAACAAGAGCAAGTCGGAAGCGTATGCGGCGCTAATCTCCGACTTGCATGTTGGCAGTAAGTATTTCATGAAAAGGGAGTTTTTGCGATTCTTGGACTGGCTATCATCATCGTCTGATGACGACATTGTCAAGAAGATCAAGTTTCTCTGTATTGGAGGTGACCTAATCGATGGTATTGGTATATTTCCAAACCAAGACAAAGAGTTGTTGGAAATAGACGCAGCAAAGCAGATGAACCATGCTGCACAGTTGCTGGCAAAGGTTCCTAAACACATCAAAGTACTAGTGATACCGGGTAATCACGACCTCGGGAGGAGGGCACTCCCGCAACCTGCGATCCCGAGGAAGGATCTGGGCGAACAGGTTTACGGTCTTGAAAACTGCATGATGCTTGGCAACCCTGCTTTTGTTGAACTCAATGGTGTCAAAGTGTTAATGTATCACGGCCAGAGCCTTGACGATATCATCGCAACAACACCAGGGCTAAGCTATTCCAAGCCGTCAGAGGCCATGAAAGTACTTCTTAAAGCTCGCCACCTTGCTCCAATATACGGCGAGCGCACACCTATTGCCCCAGAGCAAGAGGACATGATGGTTATTACAGAGGTGCCTGACATTCTTCACTCGGGGCATGTACATGTGGTCGATGTGCAGAGCTACCGCGGTACCCTTGTTGTGAATTCAGGTGCTTGGCAGAGTCAGACAAAATACCAACAGACGATGGGCATAACACCGACGCCGGGCATGGCCGTGATAGTCAACTTAGCAACGCTTCAGCCTGTAGTGTATGATTTCAATCAATGAATGATGCAAGACTGATATCGTCTTTGAGGGCTTCCTCGATTGTCGTCAGTGGTACCATCACCCTGATCTTTTGGGACCTACCATACCGGCCTTGATTGATTATATCTGTCGAAACTAGACCGAGCAAATCCAGCTCGTTTATTATCTGAGTCATACGCCGCTGTGTAAGCGGTTTTTGTTCTGTCTGTTTGCATAGAGATAAGTAGATATCATACACTTTTCCAGTTGTTCCATTTGTTGATTTTACAATAGCAAGGATGACAAGTTTATGATGCGCTGGCGCGTTCTTTAGTGCGACAAAAGGTGCGTCCCTTTCGATCCTGTCTTCGCTTGCGCGTACATGCTTTTCATCGACCTTGGTGGTCCCTTCTCTTTCTGCAAGTTCGGCTGCAACCCTCAACAAGTCGATTGCCTTTCTTGCATCGCCATGCTCCCTTCCCGCTATTGCTGCACATAAGTTGACCGCCGCTTCAGAGATTGCGCCTTCGGTGAAGGACAGTTTGGCGCGCTCCTGCAATATCTGACGTAGCTGATCTACTGTGTATGGGTTAAAGACTATTTCCTCCTCGCTGAGGCTGCTTCTTACGCGTGGATCAAGCTTGTCCTTGAATGTAAGGCTGTTAGAGATTCCTATGAGTGTAATAAAACCACCCTTCATTCTCTGGTTGGCCCTTGTAAAATTGTAAAGGATATCATCGCCGCTCCTGTCTACAAGTGAATCTATCTCATCTATCACCAAGACAAGATTAAGTCTTTTTCTTTGTATGAAGTTCAAGACCCTGTCTGTTGCTTCACCCATTGACAGGCCTGTAAAGTGCACTTGTTTTTCCTGCTCCTTGTTGATTCCAAGCTCTTCTGCAATTTCAAAAATTACCTTATAGGCGCTACCTCCTGCAATTTTTGCGTTTACAAAAAGAACAGTAACATCTGTGTTGAGCTCGCTTGCTTTCTTTGCTAGTCTATCTACGACACTTCTTGCTGCAGCCGTTTTGCCGGTACCAGGTTTGCCAAATAAAAGAAGATTTGACGGCCTGGCACCTTTAAAAATTGTAGATAACACTTGGGCAAGTGCCTTGGTCTCTTCGTCCCTGAAAGGCAATTTTTCCGGTACATAATCAATAGTAAGGGCTTGGCGATTCTTAACAAGCGATGTGCCACTTGCTGCTTTGGTGAAAATGTTATCAATATCAAAGCTCAATTATTATCTATCACCTCATTTGTGTGTGCAATTTTAACCCGCCGCCCCCTGTTTTTCTTTTGGAGAACAAAAGTTTGTTAACTTTTTCTTAACAATGATATTAACAGGTAAGTTTTAAAGTACAAAATCAATTATAATTAACTTTTATATCATCTTGATGATACCAGAAAACACAAGCTCAGAGAGGGATCTGCACAAGAAAGAAAGGGGTGGCGGCATGTAAGAATATTTTTAGTTGGTTAACTATGTTAGCACTACAAGATCATCAATAAGAAAAAGGGCATTAAAATGACCCCTTTATTTCCACTGGAGCGTTAACATAGACATTGGTGCTGTTAACACCATCAACTGGAACCCCACCATTTCCACTGGAACAGAGATCCAATAGTTATTTACCATAATATTAGTTAACTAAAGATGATTGTTAACCAAAGTTTCCTCTCTCTCATACACGGTTAACTTCAGCTAAGCTATTTGTTATCAAGATTGGCATAGCTCATGTTAAGTGTTAAGACCTTAACAAGTTAAGTAACCTTTACACGTATGAACTCTGGAAAAAAACGATTCAAGATAGAATTGGAGGATGCAGAAGGAAGCAAGTATAACCTCTCACTAGAAGGTAATATATCAAAAGAGAAAATAATGAAAATAGTCGAGTTCATGGATCTCATAAATATTGAATCCAATGGGAACAATGAAAGTGAGACCTATAAGAGCACCAGAGCACCCCCAGCCTCAGTGGGTGATAAGATATGGAGTCTGATTGAGGGCAAATTCCCATACGGTGGATTTACCTCTACCGATATCCTCGAACTATATGAGGATCAGTACAATGAGCCTATCAAACTTAGCATTATCTCAACTTACCTTTCGAGATATGCTGAACGCGGCCGACTCATGAGAACCCGACAAGGGAAAGAGTGGATCTATAAGATCACTAGACAGCAACCGATGCAGCAGCCTCAGCCCTCTCCTTCAGCCTCTCTCGACCTACATCAGTAATATTATAGCGGAAGGGTTTGGTCGTGATCTCTCTATTAACAAGGCCTATATCATGAAGTTTTTTCATTAGGCGGGAGGTATGCTCTCTTGTCCTGCCTATGGCAAGTTGAACTTCTCTTGACGTTCGAGGTCTCTCAGTCAGCAATTTCAATATATAGTCAGTTGTACCATTAACCTCACTCTCAGTTGCGGCATGCTGCGTGATTGTTACAGGCTCGTTAATGGGTGCTACGTGAGGTTGAGGCTGTGATGGATGTTGTGACCTTAGCTCGTATTGTTGAGTCCTTATCTCCATTATATCGACCTTAGCCCGAAGCTGTGCAATCGCTTTATCATAGTCACACAGCCTACGAGTATACTCTATAACTATGGCTTCAACAACTGAGTCATTGGCCTTATATCGGCGTTCCTCAAAAAATATGCTCTTGAGTCTAGTATATATCGTCATACTTGCCATCCCTAATAGAAATGCAAAAATCCCTGATATCACAAAGTCACTATCCAAGAGGGTCAGGTCAACAGCCATATCACAGAATACTTCGAAATACCGTGATTTAATACTATAGAATAAAGCTTATTTCACAACTTAGACATTCTTTTTATCACCTCACTTATCACAGATATCACATCATCTACGTTTAGCCTAGTCGTAGCATCACTATTACTTTCCGAAGCAAATATCACAACTAACTGTTCTGCTAACTTACTTAGGGTTGCTGGTGTTTCTAACTGCACGATTCCCATCGATTGTAAAAGTATCATGCTGTAGAGGACGGAAGTTACCTTCTTTCGGCATTGCTTGACCTGCCTATAATAAGCTCCTGAACTGATCTTCTCTGTCCTGCCACCCCTCTGTAACTTGTTCGAGATTATTGAAATTTGTCGTGGTGTAAATAGAGAATTTGCAATAAGGTGCGTATATATTATGCTAGAATTGGATTTTGGATCGGCCATAGGAACTATACAGATTTGTATAGCATCAATAGTATTTAGAATTGTGGTAGTATCAAACTTTAAAATGGCATATTCCTATAAGAGGGAAGTGTGGCATTAGGAAGGGTCGAACAATACCTCCGTGATGAGATAAAGAATCATGGCACAATTTGCCTTCCGCTTATTGATTCTGAAAACTCGACAGATGCAGCTTCAATTGCAAAAATAGTAGAGGAAAGAGGAGCTTCTGCAATCCTTGTTGGTGGATCATCCGTCGTTGACCAATTAGAGCTAGCCAAACACGTTGCAGAAATAAAATCGATGAGTAAGGTACCTGTGATATTGTTTCCAGGAAATGTCACAGGTGTATCACCAATGGCTGACGCGATTTTGTTTAGCTCACTACTTAATTCAGAAAACACATACTTTATTACTGAAGCACAGGCATTGGCTGCATTGGCAGTCAAGAAATACTCGATTGAACCGCTGCCAACCGCCTATATTATAG
>JBKPNF010000313.1:0-1979 GCA_046732455.1 Thermoproteota archaeon
CATTACTGTTAGTAGATCAAAGAATGCCACAGATGACAGGAGTAGCTTTCCTAGAACAGGCTATGAATGTCTTTCCAGATGCCAAGCGTGTGTTGCTTACAGCTTATGCGGATACAGAGGCCGCAATAAGATCCATCAATAAGGCTAAAATTGACTATTACTTGATGAAACCTTGGGACCCTCCACAAGAAGTTCTCTACCCTATACTTGATGACCTATTAGATGATTGGTGGGCTTCATTTAAGCATCCATTTGAAGGCATTAGAGTTATCGGATTGAGATGGTCTCCAAAATCATACGAAGTAAAGTATTTCCTAGCCAGAAATGGCATCCCATATCAATGGTTAGATTTTGAGGCTGATGAAGAAGCTCGCCATCTGGTTTCTTATGTTGAATCAACTAGCAAGAGTAAGGACTCTGATTTCATAAATGCTACAACAACATCAACTACTGACAGTAATGATTTTTCTGTTTCTAATCATAATAGAATGGAAAATAATAATAACAATAACGTTGCATCCTCAAGTAGACCAGCATCTTCATTATCTTATTCGTCTTCTTCATATTCTTCCTCTTTGCACCTACCACTTGTCATTTTTCCTGATGGCTCACACATAGAGGAACCATCTAGTTCAGAGCTTGCAGAAAAAATCGGTCTTAAGACACGTGCACAGATGCCTTTCTATGATTTAGTAATAATAGGAGCAGGACCAGCTGGCTTATCAGCGGCTGTATATGGTGCTTCAGAAGGCCTAAGCACATTGTTGATTGAAAGACAAGCACCAGGAGGACAAGCAGGCATGAGCTCGAATATCGAAAACTACCTTGGCTTTCCTACTGGTTTAAGTGGCAGTAATCTTGCCAGACGAGCTGTTGCTCAAGCAAATCGTTTCGGTGCTGAAATTTTAACACCACAAGAAGTAAGTGATGTACGTGTTGATGGTCCATATAGAATAGTCAAATTAAAAGATGGTACAGAGATAAGATGTCATGCTCTGATTATCGCCTGCGGAGTATCATACCGCAATTTGGATGGAGTAGAGGGAATAGAGAAACTGACTGGAGCTGGTGTCTACTATGGTGCTTCTATGGTAGATGCAATTTCCTCTAAAGGAGAAGATATCTTTATGGTAGGAGGAGCCAATTCTGCAGGTCAGGCTGCAATTCATTTTGCTAAGTATGCTAAGACAGTAACGCTTCTAGTCCGCGGTGATTCTTTGAACAAAAGTATGTCACATTATCTTATACACCAAATAAATGAAACACCCAACATACATGTATTGTTAAATTCAAAAGTCACAGAGGTACAGGGTGAAAATAGACTTGAATATATTACCATAACAAATGCTCAAACAGGACAGCTACAAACTGTTTCAGCTTCTGCACTGTATATATTTATTGGTGCGGTGCCACATACTGATGCAGCTGCTGGGCTAATAGAGCGAGATGCGAATGGCTTTATTTTGACTGGCCCAGACTTAATGCAAAATGGACATAGGCGTCCTCTAGGTTGGACTTTGGATCGTCAACCATTTTTACTTGAGACAAATGTGCCGGGTATATTTGCTGCTGGAGACGTACGTCATGGTTCTATGAAGAGAGTTGCGGCAGGGGTAGGAGAAGGATCCATAGCTGTTCAGCTGGTACATCAATATCTAAAAAGAGTCTGAAAAAGGGTCTATTATGTTAGATAGCAATAATTATAAAAATAACAATGAAGGAATTAATGGTAAGACTATGGATATCAACGCCAATAATAGTGATATCGCTCATGATCACGAGACATTTCTTCATCAAATACGACTGTTTTCAGGATTAACTGATCAGGAGCTAAAGACCATAGAAAAAGGAGAAGAGGTATGGTTTGATGCAGGAGATAAAATACTTGCTGAGGGAGAGCATGATACTTTTTATGTATTGTTAGATGGAAAAGTGGAAGTCATATTGAGAGATGAATCTAAAGAAGCAGTACTTTCCTC
>JBKPNF010000314.1:0-3820 GCA_046732455.1 Thermoproteota archaeon
GCTATCTGGCGCTCGATGACTGTGTAGCCCAAGTCCTTTGCTATCGTCATGGCAGTTTCACGGGTTATCCCTTCAAGGGCTGAATCGGCTAAATGTGGTGTATAGATCTTGTTGTGCCTGACAAGAAAAATATTTTCGCCAGAAGCCTCACTTACGTTGCCGTACAAATCAAGCAAAATCGATTCGTCGTAACCGTTGCGCTTGCTCTCCTGCGTTGCCAGAATAGAATTGAGGTAGTTGCCTGCAGCTTTGGCAAGCGGTGGAGTCATGCTGTCATGGATGCGCCTCCACGAAGAGACACATGCTCTGATGCCTTCGCCCTTAAAGTATTTTGCAAACGGGAAAGTGATTATAACAGTATGAGTGGGCGAGTCCTTTGTCACATTTAGGTCAATGCCATGCAGACCTATAAATGTCAGCGGGCGTATGTAGCACGATTCTTTAATCTTGTTCTCTTGCAACAGCTCAACTGTAGCATTTGCAAGTTCCAGGGCAGAATATTTGAGCGAAATTGAGTAAACCCTGGCGGAGTGATGAAGTCGCTTCATGTGATCTTCCAGCCGAAAAATGTAGAGATTGTTCTTGGCTGCATAGGCACGTATACCTTCAAACACCGTAGTGCCGTAATGGAGGGCGTGCGTATAGATTGGAACTTTGGCGTCTTCCCATTTCACGAGCTTGCCGTCAAACCAGACAAACTCGCCGCCTTTTTCCTTCATGTATGAAGCCACAATCCCTCATTGGCTTATAAAAATCTTGAACTACTTATAACCTTCCTTGGGGAATTTCATACCCATCACCCTCGTCGTGCTATCTTCCATTCTTGCAAACTTGTCCACAATGTTCCAGTTCTTCTTGATGATTTCTGCAACTGCTTCAGGCACTTTTTCCCGCCACTCTTCATCACTGTCACCTTCAACCACCTGTTGATAGAGTTTTACCCTGATCGATGATGCGGAAACTTCAAGCCTGTCAGCTTTGAGCGGGTTGAGTCGGTATGCTTTGAGCATAAGCCGCTCGGCCTTGTCTCCGGTATATGAGACAAACCTTTCCTCATTTATCTGTGTGATTATCTGGTTGCGGAGTTCCCATGACCGTGACGAAAGGAGCGGCGGCATGTACTTGTTGTACGGCGCATAGAAGGTATAATCGGGAAGCACTGCGACGGAGCCGCTAAAGACAGATTCAACCATCTGCTTGCGTAGTGGGTACGAAAATGGGAAGCTCTTTGTGTTTACCTCCTGTCCGTCTTTGATAAAGCGCACGGGGAAAATGTAGACGCGATAGTCCTTTTTGAGCGTCGAGATTATTGATTCGTGAGCATTAGTCATTGGGTTTAGGTGCACAAGATAAATTGCTGCGGCGGCAGTAGTGCTCATGATTTAACATTGGGATAGTACAAGGAAGGGATAATAAGAAAAAGGTAAAAGAAACAGCAGGCCTAGCTCTTCCTTATCTCGATTTCAATAGTAGAGACGTTTCTCGTCCTGCCGTCCTCCGATTGGACTGTCTCAGATCCAATCCTTACGTCGCCTATCTTATATCCTGCATTTTCCATCCTCTTCAAGGTGATCTGCGATACGTCTACTGCTCGTCCAATGCTCAGGCCCCTTGCCTTGATTGTCACTTTTGGCTGGTTGGCCAACTGGATGAGAGTAGACGTCACATATGTCATGAGCGGTTTCTTGCCAATGTATATTGTATCATGAGGTCCTTCTCTGTGTGGGGTTGCCTGTTCTTGTGATGGTTGTGGTGGTTCTGACATGCATGGGTTAAAGATGTAGGGATAATTTAAG
The DNA here is from genome assembly GCA_046732455.1 of Thermoproteota archaeon. GTDB lineage: Archaea > Thermoproteota > Nitrososphaeria > Nitrososphaerales > Nitrososphaeraceae > Nitrososphaera. The sequence goes on from JBKPNF010000314.1 coordinate 1,797, forward strand.
TCAACGGTCAAAAGAGATCTCTAACTCCAATCTCAACTTTTTTACTTATCACTGGCGATATATTACATCTATATAGAAATATGTAAGGCAGGAATGCATACTAATATCAGTTGCATTTGTTTAGCAAGAGAGGCAATAGCAGCAACAAGTGGAAGGCAGAATATGACAATAGGCTCTACAAGATCTACGACTGGGACGGCAACCTTACAGGCTACATGTTCCCTGCTTATCCGCATACCGAGCCTAAAGAAGAGGAAGATGATGATGAAGAAATTATTGCGGAGCTAAATAGTGTCCACGCCCAACTCACACAAGGAACACTTTTGCTTCCGATGGTCAAGCTGAACCTGCTGGATAACAATGAAGGAATGGACATGGACTATGTCATTTCTTCACTTGAAGCAAACACAGAGAGAACTAACAGGTGGAAAAAATGGTTGCACGATAACGCCGAACCATTCAATATTGCGGGTTCTGCCGTGTATACTGCAAGAGAAGATCGTAATATGCTTTCAATAGCTCTTGGCATCTTTGCAACGTTCAGTCTAGGCGAAAAGGAAGTGCGCGACTTTTTATCTCCATTGCTTGACAAGCTGCATCAAGACGGGCTCCTCTGATATTTTTCATATATATATGAGAAGGCGCTCTGGTGATATCCAAGCATGAAGATACAGTTTGAACACCATCTCGTTTGTCTCCAACACACTGATAAGCAGCTGCGCCTCCAACTTGAGAGCCTTGAGATGGGTGGGGCAAACGAGTGTATAGAGGGATTCCTGAGATGCAAAGAATGTGGCACAACATACCCCATAATACAGGGCGTGGCGATAGTGGTCAAGGACTTCTTTGCCTATGCTGCGGGCCGGTCGCAGATGTACGGCAGATGGCTTCTGGACAGCAGGACAAAGGAGATGAAGCAATTTTTGAAGGAGGGTGGTTCAAAACTTGGGCCGGGCTCTGTATCAAACGATAGGTACGAAAAGGGCGGAAGCTGGTTCATCCCTTACAGGTGGACGCAATACGAGCATTCTGTAGAAGATAGGCTGCTCAAGTCACTCCGGTGGCGATTGAAGCCAAATGAAGTTTACAACAGGGTAGTGCACAGTATCAACCCCAAAATGGACGGGATTGCACTTGACATGGCCTGCTCAATGGGCTATAGCACTATGCTCCTTGCGCAAAAGTATGCGTTTGCAATTGGTATAGATATCTCCTTTTCATTCATCCGGGAAGCCAGAAAAAAAATGTACGAATTGAAACGTGGAAACGTTGAGTTTTGTGTGTCTGATTTGCGGAACACGCCGTTCAACCCAGGTAAGTTTGACCTGATACTTGCGTTGAACCTACTCGAGCTGGTGGACCCGGAAAAGCTTCTGGCGTCAATACACAGGCTGCTTAAGCCCCATGCCGATATAATAATCGCTGATCCATATGATTATAACCGCGACCCACCGGCGGAAAAGATCTTCGATGCGCAATCTTTTCGTAGGTTTTTGGAAAACTCAGGCTTTGAGATAGGGGAAAAGAGCAGCAGGAACGAGTCATTTATCCCATGGGTTCTCAAGGTAAATGAGCGAGCATACCTATTTTATTTTGTAGACTATATCAAGGCTAAGAAGCTGTCGAAGCAGAAATTTTAATAATACAACCAATCAAACATATACATGCCAACAGCATACGTCCTTATTAATTGCGACTTGGGTTCTGAAGAAGAAATAATTCGAGAAATAAAAAAAATACCGGAAACTGTTGAAGTATCAGGTGTGTATGGCGTCTACGACATAATTGCTAGAATAAGCTCAGATTCTATGGATAAACTAAGAGAGACAATAACTTGGCATGTTAGGAGAATAGACAAAGTGCGTTCCACATTGACTATGATTGTGATTGAGGGCCAAGGCGAACAGCCAACAAAAAAGATCTGATCATTGAAGCAGGCTCTTGACGTAACTTGCGGTAATTGATGCCTCCTCCTCACTGTTAAAAAAGTGGGGAGCCGCTCTCACTGCCTTCTTTCCGCGTCC
>JBKPNF010000315.1:0-4981 GCA_046732455.1 Thermoproteota archaeon
TCGCTTCCACCCTTCGACTGGTTTTACCCTGAGAACGTCTGGACCGAGTGCAGTGCAAATCTCTACACAGAGTGCACAGCCAATGCACCTTTGCTCATCTACATCCGGGAGTATAGCAATTGGCATCTATAATTCACTTAAACGTCAATATCGTTCGAAACTATTTAAACCCTATGTATGCTGCAAAACGCTGTTATAATTGTACACATAAAAGCAGCGTGTGGACCAATTAAATAATAAATTATGAATGAATGAAAATAAAAGAAAAACTTGTTCTATTTTTTGGTCATTCTGAGCACATCTACTTGGCCACTATGTAGCCAATCCTTCAGCTCATCATGCGTTGGCTTGGCGTCGTGCTTGCCTGCCAAATGAAGATGCAGAAGAACATAGTTAATTTGGTTGAGCAGGGGCTTGTTTGATTCGTCACCTTTACGAGCTTTTTGCTTCAAGTCAGCTGGAACAGTATTCCACCAGTCATCAAATTTTCTAACCATACCAACAATCTAAGAACAGAACTTATTAAGGGTTTTCGGTTTTGCAAAACACCGTTATACAGTGATGCGATAACTGCTGCAACCCTTAGAAATATAAGGATTGAGAAAAGACAGCAAGCTTGTGCCCTTCGCAATTCATGAGCTGCACAGTGCATATAGAGCCTACCGGCAGTTTCTGGATTGCAATCCGCCTCTCCACCACGCGCGCTACATCTTCCCCTTTTTTAGGGGTTCGTATTTCGCATACCGTAAGGTAGATGTTCTGCGGACTGTAGTGATTGCAAAGGCAATTTCTGCCAATCCAAGTTACGTCGATATCGGGTGCGGCTACGGCGATTTTCTCGATAAAGTACGACAGCTCTTGCCTCATGCAAGGGGGATAGAAAAACACGGAAGTATTTTTTATGCATTTCAGATTTCAAAGCCTGATTACATTAACCTGATGTCTGCCGAGGATTTGTCTGAGTCAGTCGATGTAGCATTTGTAGGCTGGATGGAGCCCGGGCAAGACTTTCGTAGGTTCGTGGCTAAATGCGCCAAGTGTGTGGTTACAACCTTTGATACTGGCGGTCAGTGCGGCATAAGCTCTGGCTGCGAATATGAGGAATTTGGCTTCCAAAGGGTGGCATGGTGGAGAACGCCGTCGTGGATAGATGTAAACGGACAGCTTATGAACCGCTACTATACTCCTTCACTTGACTCAGGCAAGAAGGAGCAGTTGGCAAAATTGCGTACTGCCCACAACTTTTGGTATGTTTATGCAAAGCCGGAACTTACGGCTAGGATCGAGTCAGGCTTGCAATGGTGGTTGAAAAAAGTAGAAGATCCAAATGATAGGTTTGGTTTTGAGTCTGTCCTTGACGAATGCGGCTTCCACTACATGGAGGAGCTCCCCGCACTTGCAAACAACAAGAAGCTGTGGGAAGTGAAGTTTGACTAAAATGCCATTTAACCTTGAAGATCTCCGCAAGGCTAGGCACGAGCTGGCCCTATTTATCGCAAAGACAGGGTCACCAAACCATGGGCGCTACATCTTTCCTTTTTTTAAAGGGTCTTACTTTGCATACAGGAAGGTCGATGTACTGCGCACCGTCGCTGTTGCAAAGGCAATCTCAAATAATCCAAAATACCTCGATGTAGGATGTGGCTATGGTGATTTCCTAAAGCGGGTAAGGAAGTTTATTCCAAGCGCGGAAGGAATTGAAAAGGACGCAGGGATTTTTTATGGTCTTGGACTTATCAAGCCAGACTATATTAGCATTGCCGATGCGCGTTGGATAGACAAAAAATATGACCTTATTTTCGCGGGTTGGATGGAACCAGGCCAGGACTTTCGCGATTCAATTGCTCGTAGCACTGATGTTATCCTTACAACGCTTGATCAGGGCATCAGCTTGGAAGCTGAATTTGACGGTCATGGCTTCCAAAGGGTGGCATGGTGGAGAACGCCGTCGTGGGAGGACGTCAACACAGAGATCATGAATCGGTACTACACAAAAATGCCAGACAGCAAGCGAGTCGAGCTTGCTAAGATGCGTGGAGCACACAACCTTTGGTATGTGTATGCCAAGCCACCAAAAATCTCTAGCGTCAAAGCAGAGCTGAAAAGGCAGCTTGAAAAAGAATCGCATCCTAATGATCGGTATGAATTTGAGTCCGTACTTGATGAATGCGGATATGGGTATTTGCAAAAGCTGGAAAACTCTGCAATGCAAGGACCATTGTGGCAAGTGCAATGGAATTAGCAAGCTTTAAAGCAAGTATTGCTGAGAGCTCTGTGTAATAACAAATTGAAAGTTAAGGTTTTGGGAGCGGCGAAGGAGGTCGGCCGCTCGGCATTTCTCGTCAACTGTGACCACACCAACATACTGATGGACTATGGCGTCCTGCTCAAACGTGAGCCCATTTTCCCAATGCACGTCAAGCCTAAGGAAGTTGATGCTGTAGTCATCACCCATGCACATCTCGATCACTCCGGTTTCGTCCCTTCGTTGTACCTATCCGGCTCAACAGAAATTCCTGCACTCGGCACTCTTCCGACTTTTGAGCTTTCTGAATTGCTCATTGAAGACATGATTAAGCTCTCAGGGTTTTATTTGCCGTTTGAATACATTGATGTTATGACGATGCTCAGGAGCTCCAAGAATCTGCAATATAGAGAAGCCTACATGGTAAATGATGCCAAGGTGACGCTCCACGAATCGGGTCATGTAGTGGGTGGCGCAAGCACCGTAGTAGAACATGAAGGCAAAAAACTATTTTATAGTGGAGACATCAATACGCGTGGCTCAAAACTTTTGCGCCCTGCAGACCTTGACTTTGGTGAAATTAATCTAATGATAATAGAGAGCACCTATTCGCAATCAGAACAGCAACCCCGCGAAGAGGCGGAAAAGGAGCTCATTGAATTTGCATACGAAGTCATAGAGCGTGGTGGAACTCTTTTTGTCCCGTCTTTTTCAGTTGAGCGCGCACAGGAAATAGCATGTGTGCTCAAGGCTTACAATTTCAAGCACAAAGTAGTGATGGACGGCATGGCTCTCAAGGCAAATCAGATAATGAGTCGCCACCCAGCATTCCTCAAAGATGCAGAAATGTTCAGACGTGCTATAGGGGAGGCCGAGTGGATACAAGGCTGGAGCAGGAGGCGCAAGGTGGTAGAGGAGCCCGGCGTAATAATTTCACCTGCAGGCATGCTGGTTGGAGGCTCTGCAATATTTTACACACAACAGATAGCCAACAGCGAGAAGAATGGCATTGCGATTGTATCATATCAAGGTGAAGGGACACCGGGCAGAATGCTCTTGGAAAAGCGTGTTGCCAACTTTGATGGCAAGATAAGGAAATGTTACGCAGACGTCAAGCGCTTTGAATTTTCTGGCCACAATAGCAGGAGCGAGCTTTTTGAGATCTTGGATCGTGTCAAAGGCGACCCAAAGGTACTGACTGTGCATGGCGATGGCCCATCATGCATCAAGTTTGCCGAAGAGATAAAGGAAAAGTATGGCTATGACGCACACGCGCCCGGCCAAGGCGAAGTGGTCGAGGTTTGATCATCAAGAATACTGACCCTTACAAGATGAAAAAATGTGTGTCATGCAAGCGCGATATCGCACTAAATGTGAAATACTTCACCTATCCACTTTCCATGCAGCAGATCTGCATAGATTGCGCAGAAAAAGAGATACCAAAAACTATCGAATTATTGCAGAAAGACTTGGCGAAGATAAGAGAGGATAAAGCTTGATGGTGATCGCATCTTCTTTTTATAGGCTCTGCGGGGCTCTCGATGCTTCCATCTTGGCACAGAGCTCATCGAAGGTGTTTCCGTTCTTGAACATTGCCTAGGATTGCTCCAAGAATACCACTATATCGGCTCTCTTGTTTTTAAGAGTGCCATTATTATGTCGATGAACCTGCAGATGCCTTTTTGAAGAGAAGTTTGCCAATAGCCTTGCCCTTCAACTTCAAGTTGTTGGTGTGAGAGAGGAGGGACATCGTCTATAACGTCTGCCGGAGTCACTATATGCTTAAGGATTCTGACTGGATTAAATTACATACTATCCTTATTATTATCTATCGTCGCTACTCTTGATATAGGCGTAGACTATAGCTTATTAGCTGGAAGGATTCTCATGCGCAAAGACTAAGATCTGACTATTCGGGCTTTTCCCTCTTTACCCACACTGTACGTCCCTTGTGATCTAACAGATCAACAGAGCGCTCTAATAGCTTTTTCCGGATTTCATCTGCTTCTGCGAATTTTTTCTCAGCGCGCAGCTTGTTGCGCTCTACTATTACTTCTTCAATTTCTTCCATTTCTTTTTCGCTAGCTTCTACAACCTTCAGTCCGAGAATGTCCATTAGCTTTTTAAGAGTTGGCAATGCGCCATCAGCCATATCTTTTGTTAGTTTGTCTGCTGCAATATACCTATTAAGCTTCGTTACAAACTTCACTAACTCTGCAACTGCAAGCGATGTGTTCATATCGTAGTCCATTGCAGCTTCAAAAGCGTGCATCGATTCCTCGCATATCCTCTGCACGGAATCAATCTCGCCGCCGCTGCCGACTGCATGGCGCAATTCATAAGCGCACGTCTCTATTTGGCGCCAGCGTTGGATTGACTCTTTTAGCAATTCATCAGTATAATCAAGAGGCTTGGAATAGTGTATTGACATGCAGTACAGCCGGATCGGATTTGCTCTCCATGTTTTCAGGGCCTGTTCTATTGTAACAATGTTGCCTAGGGACTTGCTCATCTTTTGCGAATTGATAGTAACCATACCGGTGTGAACCCATATCTTGGCAAACTGCTTGCACGTGTATGATTCTGACTGTGCTATCTCATTTTCATGGTGTGGAAAAACTAGATCGTGTCCGCCGCCATGGATCTCAAATGTATCGCCGAGATATATGCGCGACATGGCAGAACACTCTATATGCCAGCCGGGCCTCCCATTACCCCAAGGGCTTGACCATACCG
>JBKPNF010000316.1:0-4592 GCA_046732455.1 Thermoproteota archaeon
GGTTCTAATAGTTATTAAATGGACTAGTCACTAGAAGACCAGTTAGGCACTAGAACTTGATACAAAGCCATTCGTATTCCAAACAAATCGAATAACTCCGTTGAAAAATATGCCCTTTTGAATTCATTCTTCTAATTCAAAGCTCAATAAGGTCAAGGCTAACATGACTCAGCTCTAACCTCGCCTTTGTCCGATCTGTGACTTTACAATTCATATCAAATCCCTGCTCCACCCCAAAGTGACAACAAATCTAACTATTAGGACTTTGGTAACGGCTGTATCTTGTATATCGAAGGTTCTCCTAATTCTTGCCTACTGCTACTCCGAATCATATTAAATTTGTGTCCGTGCATCGTTGTAGTAAAGACACCTCTGGATAATTCAATAGCTGTTATTGTTAAGCATCCGCTTTCTATAGATGTTTTAGAATTAAGTTTTTCAATTCAGATGAGCTAAACTGCTTGCTAATAATTCCTCTGACTTTCAAGGATGGAAACACAATTGAGAATTCTTTCATATTGACTTCAAATGCCGTGATCAGGAAGACCTTTGTGTTAGGATTGATACAATATTTTTCTAGCAAACTCAAATCCATTCATTTTCGGCATCCTGATCTCAGAAATGACAGCGCGCCATAATCTTGTGAGTTTATGGCAAATTCCTGTACTACATCTACCGGGCTTGTAAAGCCGTATACATTAATTTTGACATCCGATTCCCGTGATTTCTTTATAATTGGAAGAATATCTGGATCGTCCCCAACAACCATCAGAATCTTGGTATCGTTATTCCTTTTCTCCACCTCTACTCTTTGTTCCGTTTGCATACCCTGCTCACTGAACTATGAATATAAAAAGTAGTGCTAGATCAGATTCATAGTGCTAACTTATATTTCTTCAAGAATAAAGGAGATGAAATCCTGACCCCTTCTAAGGCAAAAGTGGAAAAGCAAACTAATACCCATGCAAAACAACCATCTAAAAATAAAGACAATACTGTCGGTAGGGTAGCCAAGTTGGTAAAAGTATCAAATGTCATACATTCATTACAGCTAGTATGAGTTGCTAGGATGACCTATGATGCAAATATCTAAGTCGTGAGAAAACACCAAAAAGCCTTAGCCCGAACCAGTATCAATAGTCCCAGGATAGCGATCATTGCTACTTGCAAACAGCTGAATCTCTTTCTAATAATTACATTAGAAAGTTTGATATCTCCTGCTTTACACTAATCAAGTCGGGCTTAGGATCTCAATGTCTGCAAAAAGGTCATCCCAGACAGGTAATAAAGTCATGGATATAGCCAGCACAACTTTTGTGAGCTTGGATGAAGATACTCTTGTGGCAGAAGCAGCAAAAACATTGTACGAGCAAGAAAGCTGCACCATCATAGTTACTCATTATGATTCCGCTTCGAGGCAAAGAAGCCCCATTGGAATAGTCACTGAAAGGGACATCATATTCCGGGTAGTAGCTCAAAACAAGGGACCATTCAAGGTTACGCTGAAGGATATAATGAGTTTCCCTATCATCACAATAGATTCTGACGAATCTGCCGAAAAGGCACTTGCCATACTAAAGCAGAATGGAATAAACCGCTTGCCTGTTGTCAACAAGGGCAACCTTACTGGTCTAGTAACTACAGAAATGATTGCTCGCAAAACTTTCAGTTAGAGGCCAACGAACTCGCTGTGAAACCTTAAGACAGTGCTACTACTTTCTTAGGTCTTCCCTACTCGCTAACACACCTTAGCTAACCTACTCCACTTCTTTGTCGATGACTTTTGTTGCTACTGAACTTATCAGAAAAGACATGACCTCTCTCCGTAAAGATATAGCGATTGCTGTCACCATCCACGTCAAGAGGTAAATAGCGATTATATGATAATATGCCCAATTCTGATATTCCATTTCTTAAATAAATAGAACTATCATCACAAAGATTCTTGCCATTAGCATGCCCTTCTCTACTGATGCTTTCAATAGGATATTGGGCCGCTCATGAACAGTATTCAATGCATGAATTACTCAAATTTGTTGTAGAGGCGGAAAAAGGTGGTTTTACCACAACAATGACAAGCGATCATTTCCATCCCTGGTGGCATGACAATGCCTATGGCAACTTTACCTGGATCTGGATTGCAGCCGCTGCCGAGCGCACAAAAAGGATGCAGTTTGTGACTGGTGTTACTGCACCAGTCTACCGATATCATCCAGCCATTATCGCTCAAGCTTTTGCATCCATTGATGTGCTTTATCCCGGTCGAATTGGACTTGGCCTGGGTAGCGGAGAAGCTATGAATGAGTCGCCGCTTGGATTTGATTGGCCGAGACCTCTCCCTAGACTTACGAGAACTGAAGAAGCAATTCATATAATCAGGCAACTGTGGGATCAAGGGAAAGCTAATGAAGGATTTATGAATTTCAACGGAGAGTATTTTCTTATCCGCAACGCCAAATTGTACACTCTGCCTGCTAGTCGGATCCCGATCTACATGGCAGCTACTGGACAACAGGCAACAAAGGTTGCTGCTAAATACTCTGATGGCTTAATATCATATTTGCAACCTATCGAAGCAGGCAAGGTGCTTCGTGTTTTCGATTCCACGGCAGAAAAAGAGGGAAGAGATCTAAATTCTTTAGAAAAGATAGCAGAATACAAGGTATCATTTTCCGAAGATTTCGAGGAGGCATTCAAGTCTGCAACCTTTTGGCGAGCTACTCTGATAAAGAATATATTCGATTCTGACATCAGTGATCCTAGAAAGCTGCAGAGAAAAGCGGAAAAGGAAGTCCCTGATGAGAAACTAAAGCAAGCCATTCAAATAACAACTTCAATTGAGGATTGCATAAAATCAATAGAGGAGTACTTCAAAGCCGGCTTTACAAGGGTCCATATCCACAGCACCAGCCCAGATGAGATAAAATTTATCCAAATGTTTAGCAAAAAGGTAATGCCGCATTTCAAGGGTGAACCCGCTGTTGGAAAAAAGGCTGCTTCTGTCTAAGTGTATTAGTTGCATGTGTTGCAACTCTTTTAATAGATATGACACAAACTAAGCCATGTATGCGGACCTGCAGGAAACAAACTGGGTACCGCGCTCATTCCAAGAGGCTGCCAGAAATTTAGCTAAAGAAGCAGTAAAACACTTTGTAAGACCCAATAAGGTCATCGGCCTTGGAAGCGGCCCTATGGCGGCTTCTATCGTAAGAGAAATGGCAAATTTTGATGGCAAGGAAACTCTTGAGTGTATCCCCACTTCATTTCAGATAAAATTGGAAGCACAATGCAGCGGACTAAAACTAGTTGATGAGAGTAAGATGCTTGAAGTTGATGTTGTTTTTGATGGCGCAGACGAAGTTGATGCTAAATTTAACATGATAAAGGGCGGTGGTGGCGCTCTATTGCGGGAGAAAATAGTCCATTCTGCCGCCAAGCGGATCGTGATTGCAGCAGAATCCACAAAATTTGTACCCACATTCAGCTGGCCAGTCCCAATTGAAATACACCCCTTTGCAATTCACGTTGTCAAGAAAAAACTTGAAGATAATGTTGGCGGCAGGCCGAAAATGAGGATGCTAAAGGAAGGTTATCCATACGTTACGGAGAACGGCAATTTTATCCTAGATACGTCATTTGATTTTTCATCAGACATAACGCGGCAAGAGGTTGAGCTCAAAAACATTGCAGGCGTGGTTGAAGTAGGGCTCTTTACAAAGCATGCAAACGCATACTACAAGGCGAAAGAGGATGGCTCTTTTGAAACTATTGAAAATCCATGATTTGACCCGCACAATAAGTCTTGATATGGCGGTCTATCCCGGAGACCCACAGCCAAAATTCGACCCTTATGCGACAATTAAAAACAATAAAGTTAATGTCACAAGAATCACGCTTGGCTCCCACACTGGAACTCATGTTGATGCGCCATGGCACTTTCTGAAAGAGGGTAACAGCATAGACATGGAGCCTCTAGATAAATTCATTGGCGAGGCAGTAATCATTGATGCTTCAGGCAGAAACAGCATAAGCTCCAATGACTTTTCTGGCAATGACATCACAAGCAACGACATTGTGCTGATCAGCACCGACTCGGGCGACAGCCGCACTGACTTTGCCTATCTAGAGGTTTCTGCAGCTGAATGGCTGGTGGAGCACGGAATCAAATGCGTTGGTATTGACACTGCCAGTGTAGAAAAATATGGAAGAAAAGATGCTCCTGTTCACAAGATGCTGCTTGCAGGCAACATTGGCATAATTGAAAACCTTGCTAATTTGAAGCCGTTTGCAGGCAGCAGGATGTTTTTTGTATGCTTGCCTTTGCCCCTTAAAGGGATCGACGGATCGCCTGCTAGAGCAGTCCTTTTTGATATAGTAAAATAACTTGTGGGGTAGTGACTAATCATTGGCTCTAATAGTCCAGAACTGGAGGAACGTCTATCCAACTATAGCACACAAGAGCGGGTTAGATTGGCGGTTGCTTTCTATGGATACCAAGACTCATGGAGATATAGATGCTGAAGTCGATCCCAAGTTCCAATGTTTGAAAAGTATAACCTATGTTTCACTAGCAAAGTTACAGCCAAGCCTCT
>JBKPNF010000317.1:0-7954 GCA_046732455.1 Thermoproteota archaeon
GTCTCAAGCCCTGGCACTATTGCTCTGACCACTGGAATTCCAATGTCCGGATTTGTGAGGTCGACGATTATTACCTGATCCAACCCTACACTCTTTAGCCGTAGGAGGATCAGATTGATATCATCGAGAATATCTTCGTTAAAGAATGTCTGTACTTCTGGGAATTTGATCTTTTTTGTTGAGGGCATGAACTGCCAGGCACGTCTATCATCCGTATTCTGATCGCTATACTTGATCTTCCGCAGGTCATCTCTTGCGCCCTGGATGTTTGCAGCCCTTGTTTGGGATACTTCAGTGATTGCGCGGAGGAGTGCTATCCTAGCATCGGGATGTGTCCCGTGTCCCTCTGCAAGGTAGCCATAGTCATGGCTGATCCACTCTACGCTGCTTGCATTAAATGTTGGAATGCCAATGTCGGAGGTTATATGCTTTACCGTCAGCGAAATGCTGGCCTGTTTGAACTTTTCAACCACCTTCTTGACAGGCCCAAATTCAATTTCTGAAATATCGACGTCAGGGAATATGCTCGGATCGTCGACAAACGTGTCGGCTAGAATGGGAGAGACCGAAAATGCTGCAGCATTCAAGGAATGTATAATTGTGCGTAATATGTGGAACGGGATAGCACTTGCGCGGAGGTCTGCCAGGCTCATCGCGTCTCGCTCAATTACCTCGCATAGCGCATGACAGATTGCCTCTTCCATCACATTGCCTGATGCAAGTCCATTTGTATGAAAGTATGCAAATGGATTGACGGCAGGCGGAGGGGGAGTATATCGAAACAACGCGATAGCTGCTGGCACCAGTATTTCCTCGCCACTCACAAGGTCATAGCCCTGTAGCCAGTCCATCATCATGTCTGTGCGGTATACAAACCTTAGTGGCTCTACTATCCTATCCGGATGCAACACCTTATAGGTCTTAGACAGCTCAGAATAGCTTGACCTGACAAATTTGCCCGACCCGCCTGAGGGCAATGAAGAGTAACGTTCTATACTTTCCATCAATGCGCTTGCCATTGCATGCTCCTTTGTCGGGCCCTTACCGCTGTAGACCCAGATATAGTCCTCAGTGCCAGGGACCACCGCAGAATAATTTGGGATACGCAGGACGTCCATGTCAGTAATGTCGGCAAGTCTGGTGACGCCTATCTTTTTTGATATAGGGATCACCTTCTTCAAAGTCTCTTGTGCTGGCTTAATTCTCGACGTGCCGTTGACTGTCCACTTCTTCCTGCTTTGCAGCTGCACTACTTAGAAGACCTCGCTGAAGTTCATATCAAGCTTTCTAGACCATCACCAACACACACTACTAGTCACTCATCCGTGAACCAAAAAAAGTAAAAGAGGTTCTTCGATTAGCAAAGGCAAATGCTTTCTGGTAAGAACTGTAAACCAAGAACTTCTCAAAAAGTGTTATTGAAACTCTTATTATTATTATTATTTTTATCATTATGTGCTGTAATGGTCAACGGTTAACTATTCCAGCCCGCCAAGTTCCTGTTACTGATGCAGGCAATGTTCATGCCGCTTTCTTCTTTGGAAATTCCTGTAGTTTACTGTGTTTGCACCGAAGGCAGACCCTGGGCTCGACCTCTGTTAGGTAATTGATATAGTAACATTTTACGCACTGCAACCGTGTCATCCTGCCCAGCAGCTTCAGCTCGTTGCTGTCCTGCCTCACAACCTTTTCTGCGGTTAGGATTTCAATCACAGAGGTCATTATGTTTGATAACTGGTCAGGGTCAGAGTTTCTGTATCGCAGGTAAAGAGTCGCCATTTCCTGTGGCAGTAATTCTCTTCTAAATGAGGTATTGCCAGCGTTTGATTGCCTGAATAGGTGGTCACGCAGGTACCACTCAAGCTCCCTGACTGCAGGATCAGCTGACACGCTACAAAAAAACAATATAAGGATATAATATTTAAAGAATAATCAAGTGCCTATTCTTAGAATCATGAAGGCAGTGTCTTTTTTCCAAGTGACGTTGAAAAGATACGTGATTGGGATTTTTTGCAGCTAACCATAACGCAGGCTTTTGCTGACATGACAAATAAGATCTGCATATGCTGGTAGTCGTTGGCGGCGGCAGTATGATCAAAAAAGGTAATAGAGCGAGTTGAGCAAGAGAGGGCAACTATAAAAAGCTGTATCCAAAATTTGGTCTCGTAAATGCAATCCATCAGAGCTTGAAGCGGGGTACAAATGGATCAATTTTTGCACCACGTGAATGCTAAAAAGAAGATACTCTATATCGCGCTTAATTTCCTAAACAAAGCTTTAACGTGACAAGCTGATAATAATATCAACTAGCAGGGTTTTGTTGCTCATTTGACAATTAAATACTTGCAGCTCATGTACCACACTCGTAGATGCCAAGCAAAAGGACACCTCATCATCGCGAGCATGGCGCTGAGAGCGACGACTTGGTAGAGCCAAAAAAGATAACTGGCAAGGACTTAAATGAAATTGAAGAGCTGAGCGCCAGGCTCACAACCCTTATAGAGATGCTGGATGAAAAAGGCATACTCAATTTGAAAGAGTACCGCAGGATGGTCGCCATGCGTCTTCACGAAATATCTAAGGCCGGTGCTTTTGAAGATCTAGATAACGAGCTATGATGAAATCTTTCATACCTGCAGCATTTTTTTGCTCCTTTTCTGGCTGGACTAAGGACATAGTTGATAACAATAACAAAAGTAAAGGTTCTACGAACCAAATATGGCAGGAAAAACTATTAATAAAAAGAAAATACATCATAACAAGTTAGTGCTGACGCCCTGAAATTCACATTGCCTTCCCTCCTCCTGCAGAAAGGTCTTGCAGTATGATTGCTAGTTCTAGAATTTTTCCCTAACATATTCCATCAGGAAGTGCTTTGCCACAACTATTTTCATAATATTTATTCATTGAAATGTGAATTGGTATCCCATCAGCATTGCTAACATCAACTGCATGGTTGAGGATGTTGTTAGATGATACTGTGTTATTAAAGCTACTTATATCTAAGAATATGCCAATATTGCCATTTGCAATTAAACTGTTAGCACCTATTACGAAATAATTAGAATCCATAAGCACAATTCCTTCATTGGTATTTTGTGATAGCTGATTACTTAGGATCAAAGCGTCCTTGCTTGATTGGGATGCTATGCCGACTGTATTTTGTTCAATAAAACTTCGATAGATTGTAATTCCATCTGAGGCTTTTAACGATAGGCCTATATTGTTATCTGTTAACTTGAGGTCTAACGCATAACCTCTTTCACTTCCTGCAAATTCAATTGCCTTGTCAAAACCACTAATAATACCCGGTCCCCTAATTGTAATATTTTTTTGATCTGGAACCAGTATTCCAATCTCTTCTACCTCTGGGATTCTTGATGTGTCTGTGTTATTCACCAAAGATAATTTGTGATTATTGAGGTTTATGGTTATTCCATCTGCGCCTACAATCATTCCAACTCCCGGACATTCAATATCTTTTATCAACATGACATCTGTAGTTATTAGCTGACCACAAGATGCAATAGCCGTCGGATTATTTTCAGAATTTACAAAAATATTTGGATTGGTATCGACATTGACCTTGTTATTCTTCTTAGTTTCTTCCACTTTGTGAGTCTCAAGATTATTGGCATTAGCATGGTTGTTGTTCTTGTTGTCGTTATTTGTAATGCCATTGGCAGTAGCTGTGGCAAAAGTGGCATTAGCATGGTTGTTGTTCTTGTTGTCGTTATTTGTAATGGCTATGATCCGATGCTCTATGGGATTCACAATGCCAAGTCCGAAATAAGCTCTACCTTTTGCATTGGTGCTCGCAATTAATTGGCCACCCTCCTGCAAGTTTGCTTCTTTTAGAACTGGTGTTTCTTCCTGTTGTCCCATAGTAATTAACATCACTAATGTGGATGATAATGCAACTAATACTGCTAATATAATCGCAAGCATAGGTATTCTATGCCTGACCAGTCGTTGCATACTCCCGAAGAAAACATACTTTTAGGGGGATATATGAAATGGGTATTTCCATTCCTACGATATTTCTTTCATAAAATTAAGGATACCTTTTATACGCACAAATAATCCGCAGACGAGATAAGAAATGATAAGTCATGATGTCTTATTATGATTTTTTACCTCATCTTTGCACCGAGATCCTAGGTTAATCATGTTTAGGCTATTCTCCTTAAGCGGAGGATTTTCTGTGTGCCTACTTTGTTGTTGATTCGGTTTTTTGAATGATCAGACTCGGCATGCATTGATAGTGGCCAAAAGATTTGCTCAATTTCTAACACCTGTAAGAAATAGCATCCAAACAATATTCAAAATTTTCTTAAGGATGTATAACTTGCACTTACTGCAATTTCCCTTTATCTCTACTCTCTAAAATTCCCATTATTCTCCTTTATCCCTTTGATTTTCTCACTTTTGCTGCATGTTGTGCCACATAGGTATGCTCGATCTATAGTCAATGAACCAGTTGTTAGCTGTAGTGTCTGGTAATAAAAGATCCCTAATACGTTGGTATATGTGCAATAGAGCAATTCCTTTGTCTGTGGTTCTGTAGATTGCGGTTCCTTTGCTTCTCTCTTGAATTTCCATCCTGATATAATCATTCTCTATCAAAATAGAAAGGTATCTTTTGAATTGATTACTGGAAAGACCTGATACAAGTAATATTCTTCTCCTAGTTGCCCCTCCATTTGCGGCATCCAGAATGGATGTGATAATATCTATTCTATCACGATTAGAAGTACTCTTTGAAACACTAATATTATTGGCCATGGATTTTTTTTTACTTCCGAACGACTATCCCTAGCACAATGATAACTGCCATACTGTTAAAGATTCGAATGTTTTGTCAATTTTCCTTCATAATATCCTTCAGTTCTTGGGGTTATTCAAACAGAAAGAGAAAGGAGAGATCTTTATTAATACAATATTGTAGAGAGGGATATACAGAGATCTGTCCTAGAAACATATTCAAAATTACTGGCAAAAAGTCAGGGTACGGCATTACCCATTCTATAAATAGTTTGATATGAGTTTCCCTCTCAATGGAGCCCAAATCCATAGCGTTCTGCACTGCAGTAGCCGTGAGCATACTTGCAGTGATAAGTGCAACAACATTTCCTGTTTTAGCGCTGGCACAACCAGACCCACAAAGCCAAGAGCAGTCAACACAGCAGTCAACACAGGCAGACGACGGTGCCGCAGCAGACAAACCTGACCCTAAGGCAGACGACGGTGCCGCAGCAGACAAACCTGACCCTAAGGCAGATTCAGCTAAAAGCAATGACAAGAGTGATGACGGTGGAGCGACCAAAGATAATGGCGCTGGGAGTCAGAGCCTAGGTCTAGATCCAAGCCGCGGAGTAGCATCATGTGGACAAATCGTAACGGAAGACGTGATATTAACATCAGATCTTGAGTGTGGTCCAGGAGACGGACTTATTGTAGATGCAGACAATGTAGCTATCAATCTGAATGGCTATAAAATAAGCTCTGCAGGTGAGACCGATTCTACCGATCTGCCGACTGGTTATGATAGCAGTAGTGGAATACTGGTCACAGATGCAGACAATGTCGTCATATCCGGTCTTGGAGGAATAGATGGCTTTGACGCAGGTGTCAAGTTCGTAGGAAGCTCAGGAGGAAAGGTCACAGATGTGGCTTTTACAAACAATAACGCAGGTGTAGTAATGTCAAATGCAGAAGATACCGAAATCAGCAGAAATACAATGACCAATAACGGGTTTGCAGTAGTATCTGGATCAAGTAACCAAGCAACCATAGCCTTTAACTCAGCAGTTGCTAACGACAAGCAAGGAATTGTCCTCATAGGTAGTGACGATAATGTAATAGCTGCAAACAGCCTATATGGCAACGGAAATAACGGAATATACGTAGATATAATGAGCAACGGCAACACAATAGACTTTAACACTGCCTACGGTCATGAGAAAGCTGACTTAAACAATGCCGATGGACAGCCTACAAGTGTGAACGGAAACACCTACGGAGAGCATAATAACTGCGGAGTAAGCCTTCCGGCTGGGCTGTGCGGGTAATAGCCTGAACGCATAGAGGACAAACTAACTCATGCACGACCCTTCCTTTTTATTTTTTATTTTTAATTATGATATATTTATTTCAGTTGGGATATTATAGTTAGCAGTTATAGATAACTTGTTAGTCATTTTCCAAAAAATTGGAGATGTCTTTTTGAAGGTGTCATATTGATGTTGTTTGCCAATGTCCCTTTGATGTTCTAATCTCTATTAACAATGATGCACCCCTAATCAGAGTCCATATTCCTAAAAATTTGGGATAGGATAACTTTTGGAAGATAACTTGTATGAGTCGTGGATAGATGAGCATGCATGTCCGTACTTGTAAGGGGATTCATGTGATAAAATAAGAAATTGAAGAATGAAGTCGAACACGAGAATTTAGTTAAACCACACATCAAAAAAATTCTATCTATATAACAATCACTCATTATATATTCATTAATTTCACTCATTGGTCACGCTGAAAACATTTCCAAGTAAACCAATAGAATCTCCCTGCCAATGCGGTCAATGCAATTCTCACGCTTTGGCTCATTGCATAAATAAAAACATGTTATTGTTGTGACTTGGAATAGATGGTTACAGTTTTGGCGAGTTACAGCGCAATGGAAGTGCAATAGAAATAGGCAAGGGTCGTGGCGGATAACGATAATAATTAATATTATAGTTCAAGAAGATCTGTCTGAACAGGCTCGGAAAACTTCTATTGCTTCTAAAAGTCTGTCAAGTACGAAACAATCACATCTTGCATCCACCTTTTACCTTTGTTCTGAGTAATAGAGTTTCATTTTGTGTGTAGAGGCTATTGGAGCGATCTAAGGACGCGGAACAATAACCAGTTTAGGTTTATTGTTCGTAGCGTGGTGGCACTTCTTGCCGCACAAACTGCACTTCTTTCTGTCCTGATAGATACACTGACAAGGATGGGATTTCATATAACTCTCAGCAGCCTTGGTATATTCACCCGTACCATTACAGAATGAACATCCTATTGATAATGATTCCATATGGCCTGTCTTCTGACAAATAATACAACCCTTACGACTCAGAATAACGTCCAACTACATTCTAGTAGAACAAATTCATAGAATATAAGAGTAGCTGGAGAATATTCTGAATATATTACCTACATTGGATAATATATAATAAAAGATATTCTGGGTAGTAGATAATAATGATAACACTAGCTTTCGCCAGGATGGTTCTCAAGAATATTGCTTAGCCCGGCCGTTGTAAATTTTACACGTCTGGATGTTTACGTAATCTGAAAGTCCTGCCATCGTAATAGGGAACATCGTCATTGGAATTTATAATATGTCACTAACAATGATGATGCTATGATGCGCATGCTCTACGCTACTTGGGACGCATTTGACTGACTCAGCCTGAATTTATAGTGTTGTATATCTCGATGAATTGATCCAAAAATAGTTAAAAACCCCTTGGCATCTGGATTATCTAGCGCTGAATTACTTCAGTTAGAATTAATTGTAAACCCTTGTAGATGAACTCACAGAACAAGCCGAGAATTAAAAATAGATTGCAGCCCTGCGCTGACGCAGGGCTGGACCTTATCTTCTATATTAAAAAGAAGAGGCTATGCTCTTGATGCTACATGAGCAGCCGTTGCTGACTCTATAGTCTGGGTATGGTTCCATAGATTGATTGTCCATCAATTACACTTAAGGTGTCCTGTACTCCTGTATTTGTTAACCTTGTTTCATCAATATCAATGCCTTGTATGGCAAGAGTTTGGCCTCTAAGTGCTAGTGTCATTGGAACATTATCTATGACTGGTGTCGGGCTACCATCAAGGAAGATGGTGCCTACTATACGTGAACTAGCTGCTGAAGTCCCATTACCTCCCGTCACATCAAAAC
>JBKPNF010000318.1:0-2993 GCA_046732455.1 Thermoproteota archaeon
TTGCTTGCCTACAAATCCGAGCTTTTCTTCGCTCATGTGAATGATTGAGCAAAGATTGTATAATGATAATGGTGTCAAAACAGTTCGATAAAATAGTGGAATTAATCATGCCATCTAGTTTAGAGGATTTTCTTCATAAGATTTTGATTAAGATTTTGATGTTTAGTAAAGAATATTTTGGTACTGACCTCTTATTGTTCATGTGTATCTATCTCCATGTTTGACAGCAATGTCCTTCTAGACAGATTTACAGAAGAGGAAAAGTCGATTCTCAAAATTCACTTCTCTAATGTCGACGGGCAGGTATTTGCGATTACAACTCCAATGCAGGTAGATAGGGGCGCTCTAATGTCACGCTATTCCCGCACAGACAAGACAATGCGGAGGGTATTTTTAGATGAGTTTGCAAAGAATCCAAACAGAGGAGAAGAGTTTTATAGACGAGTCCTTCTTGAGTATGGAGATGACTCTGTAGCTGAGCTCGGGGAGGCTCAAGTCGCTGCCGAGGGGATTTCAAATATCGCTGCAAAAATGATTGAGGACCGCAGAGTCGGCCTCTCCTATCTAGAGAAGTCATCTCGTTATGTAGCTTTTAACCAAAAGGTGGGCGGCCACTATCGGTATGCCAGAGAAGACAACATTATGTCGACCTCTCATGCAGACAGGTACATTGAGGCTTGCGACCACTCTTTTAATACTTACAGCAAGAGCATCCAGCCACTACAGGAGTTCCTGAAGGAAAGAGAGCCAATAGAGCATTTTAGTTTCTTTGATTCGATATCACAGAAAGAGGTGCCCTTTGGCAACTTGATAGCAGACAAAGACATTGAAGCCGCTAGGCGGATCTACAGTATAACAATAAAGGCAAAGGCACTAGATATCCTTCGTGGTCTTTTGCCTGCATCCACAATGACTAACATCGGCATTACAGGCAATGGCAGGGCGTTTGAGTACTTGCTGACCCTAATGTATGGGTCAAAGCTAAAAGAGATCAGATCTATTGCAGCCCAGTTATTGAATGAGCTGAACTCAGTCATCCCTTCCTTTATCAGGCGTGCAAACGACAAGTACGGGCAGGCACTGCAAGAATATACAGCAAAAACTGGAAATGCAATTGGCGAGTTTGCCAAGGTCCACCTATCAGGAATCCCACCTGAAGAGGAACCTGAACTAGTCAGACTGATCGACTATAAAGACAACTTTGAGGCAGAAACAAATGTGATATCTGCAATTCTATATGAGCAAGCTCATGGCCAGTCGCTTCACAGGATTACGAATTACGTCAAATCAATGCCGATCGAAGAGCGAAACAAGGTGATTCGCACATACACAGAATTTCGTACCGGCCGCCGTCATAGACCAGGCAGGGCGTTTGAAATGGTTGATTATACCTTCGAATTGTTTACTAACTTTGGCATATTCCGAGACCTGCATAGGCACAGAATTCTTACGATTGAGCGGCAATTGCTCTCGACAAGGCACGGTTATGACATTCCTCAAGAGATGGTTGATTCAGGACTCGACAAGGACTTTAGAGATTGTATGTATCTATCAAAGCAGGTTTACGAAGAAATGTCCAAGACTATGCCGGATGAAGCTCAGTACGTAGTCAACTTTGCCTATCGTTACCCCTATTTTATCAAGATGAACCTGCGAGAAGCATGCCATATGATAGAGTTGCGTACGGCCCCACAAGGTCATCCAGACTACAGGATCACGTGCCAAAAGATATACAGTGAAATCAAGCGGGTAAATCCTCAGCTTGCACAAGGAATCAAGTTTGTCGATATGAATAGGTATCAATTGGAAAGATTCGACGCAGAGAAAAAAAGCGAGAAAAAGAGGCAGCGGGTTGCTGAGACAGTATCTGGCTTTTAATGCCATCACAGGGTAATCAATACCGTTATTGACCAAACTTTATATATCACCATTGATTACCATTTAATGGTAATTAAAATGGTCGACAAAACTATACCAACAAAAGATGAAAGAACAGTAGATGTGTATGATACAATGAGAGACAACCTTATCAGGACAGTAGATGAATTTGCAAAGGCTCAACCACAGTATTCGCAGTCAATTTCTAACCTCCAGCTGGACTACATCCAGACAGCCAAGAATATGATCCAGACTTCACTTTCCACTCAGAAGCAGTTAGCAAGCATCTTAAACGTCCCATCGGTACCATATGGAGAAGTGTTCACAAGGCAATCAAACGAAGTGACAAATAACGCAATCAGGTCAGTGGGCATAAACAACCAGCTGACGATCAATGCACTGGATGCAGCAAGGGAAAACCTAAAGATCTACAACAGAACAGTTGATACACTGACTGACTTTTCCACGAACATCGCAAGGGCGTGGACAACGTTCTTTGCGCAGCAACAACAACAATTCACAAGGCAGTAAAAACCTGCCATTTTTTCTTCCTTTTTGGCATAGTTAATAAATGAGTTAAAATCCATATTATCTTGTGTCTACCACGGTAACCGAGTACGTCTGCCAAGACTGTGGAACTCTTTTACGTCACAGCAATCCAACAACCCTTGAAAGCATGAGAGACGTTCACAATCAATTATGTATTGTTAAAAGACAAAAGACAATGGCTGCGCAAGTAGCTGCGCCCAAGCCTGCGGCTGCCTCGGCCACTACGGCTAAAACACCTGCAACTGCGCCAGCAGCAGCGCCGGCGTCCACTATCCCAGCAGCTACAGCAGCCTCTGCACCACCGCCGCCAGCATCAGCAGGAGCGGCAGCAGCAGGAGGAGGAACCGGCGGCCCAACTACTATATCACTCACAGGAACAGGAACAAGCTACAGTACTGCAGAAGGCCCAATTGACCCCAAATTCCAAGAAAAAAGGCAGGTCGTTGGCACCTATCAAGGAATCAAAGTATGGGGACCAATTGACGCACCAGGACAGCTAGGTATATGGGGTCAAGATGTGTGCAATGACTTTGACATTTGCGTTGCTGACGGAGCATGTATTGAAG
>JBKPNF010000319.1:0-4295 GCA_046732455.1 Thermoproteota archaeon
CTACAAGGCGATGCAGTTTGCAGGCAGCCTAATGAAAGACCTGCCGATGGAAGAGCGCCTTACGCTTACCAATATGACTACTGAAGCAGGAGCAAAGAACGGTATTATTGAGCCAGACGAAATAACTTATGCATACCTGAGCGAAAGAACAGACACAAAATATTCCCCGGTGCATGGAGATCAAGACGCGCACTACTCTGAAGTTTTCACATATGAAATAGAAAAGCTTGAACCTACCGTTGCCAAGCCGTTTTCACCAGGGAATATTTCTGCCGCAAGGGAGCTGCAGGGAACAGAGCTTAACAAGGCATACATTGGTTCATGTACTGGCGCCAAGCTAGAAGATCTTCGGGCAGCAGCTGAAATCCTCAGAGATAAAAAAGTCAAGATAAGAACAGAGGTGCTGCCTGCGGCGCAGTCAATTTACATGAAGGCATTAAAAGAGGGACTAATTAACGTCTTTATGCAAGCTGGTGCAGTTGTCGGCCCGCCCACCTGCGGCGCCTGCTGCGGAGCGCACATG
Organism: Thermoproteota archaeon; assembly: GCA_046732455.1. Taxonomy (GTDB): domain Archaea; phylum Thermoproteota; class Nitrososphaeria; order Nitrososphaerales; family Nitrososphaeraceae; genus Nitrososphaera. Next base: position 524 of record JBKPNF010000319.1, read on the forward strand.
GGCGTGCTTGGCAAGGATGAGGTGTGCATCAGCACTACTAATCGGAATTTCCCTGGTAGAATGGGACATGTTGAGTCGAAGACATATCTTGCATCGCCAATAGTTGTTGCAGCTTCCGCAGTCACCGGCACAATAACAGATCCACGGGATATAGGAAATTGAGCAGCAGTAACAGTACCAGTAACAATAACAAAAACGGCAGCAGCAGTAAGAGCATAAGAGGCAAGGTCCACAAGTACGACACCGACAACATCGATACAGACGTTATTATTCCAGGCCCATACCTGAAGATACATGACCACAAAGAACTTGCAAAACATGCAATGGAGGGGATTGATCCTAGTTTTCCGGAGAAAGTATCGCAGGGAGACTTTCTTGTGGCCGGGAACAACTTTGGTTGCGGCTCTAGCCGCGAGCACGCACCAATAGCCCTTTCCCAGACAGGGATCAAGGCAATACTTGCACAAAGCTTTGCACGAATATTCTACAGAAACTCAGTGGATGGAGGCTACCTGCTCCCAATAGAGATCGACGCATCAACGGTCAAGAAAATATCAGACGGAGATGAATTAATGATAGACATTGTGCAGAACAAGATAACCAACATTACAAAGAATGACCATTACTTGATGAAGCCATTTCCTGAGCTGATAGCAAAAATTGTCGAGGCCGGTGGACTAATCAACTACAAGCCACACTAATCTTTTTTTGGCACCCACTTGTCACCTTTTTTCTTGTATTCTTTTCTTACAGCAGACCACGCGACTTTGTGAGCAACTTGCTCTTTACTCTGACGCGTACCTCCGCGTCTCTTTGAAGGACTGGAATACTGTTTTAGAGCATTTTTGTGAGCCTTGGTGTATATTTTCTGAGCGTGAGAGGGGAGAGTGTCTATTGCCTTTCTCGTCCTTGCAGATAGGGCTGAGCTACTGCTTCTATTACTACCCCCATCACTACTACTACTACTCCTACTTCTCCTAGTCCTAATACTGCTATTGCTCCTCCTGCTACCCCTTGTACTACTACCACTGGTTGTTCTGCCGGTATTGGTGCGCTTTCCTCCTCTTGATGTGCTCCTACGTCTGACAGTAGAAGAAGAAGTTTTTCTTGGCATATCGCAATTGGCTCAACATAATATATAATATATGCATCAATGTTACATTTCATGACTCGCAAAGGCACATTGGAGGAAATTTTCAGCAAGGCCTTGTACGCTGATGACGCATCACTTTACTCAGTTAGCTATCGTGACTTTGAAAATATAGTAGAGGTACCGCTGCAAGAATTTCTCAAGCTGTCTGAAAACCTTACACTAATACCGCAGAATAGAATTCTGCTCGTCAAAAAAAATGAGCGGGTGCTATATCAAAAGCACGGCTACTAGCTAGCGTTCGAGAATCCAGCCTTCCGGCAGCAACCCTTTCGATTTGCCTGTGGCAGTCGCATAGCGCCAAATAGAAATGTCATCATCCTCACCATCCGCAGTGACAGTAGCTCTGATCTTGGCAAGTGCTTCGATCTCTCGTTGCAGGCCTTCGCTGCTAGCTTTGCTGGTCGAGAATTTTTTGCAAAACTGGCAATGCGGATCAAATCTAGCCGTATTGTCTAGTACGTCGATGAGAGGGTATGCCCTGCATGCAAGTGGCCGTTCGGAGTATATTTTGCATTTAAATCCACCATGAGGAGACCTCTCCTCGCTTTCAACTTCAAGGAACGGGCAGAGGTCACCATCCTCATTCTTGCCCATCATCTGGTAAGCAATTATCCGCTCTGGCGAATTTTTACCAACTGCAAGGCGAGGTATTATCCTGACACTGGTGCCCAAGTTTTTTGCAAGGCGCTCTACCGCAGCTTTCTCCTCAGGCAGGACAAGCACGCCTATCTTGCCATACTCAACAGAGGGGTAATATTCTCTGAAAATACAGCAGTCAGAGCATCCTTGCACGCAGAGGAATTTTTTTTTCATTTGTTTTCCTCTATGCACTGCCATTCAATGCTTTCCGGCGAAAGCTCCTCGTATTTCAAAAATGCAATATCATAAATGGATTTTGATTTCTTTAAAATTTCAAGGTCATATTTGCCGTCGTCCTTTTTCTTTGGGTTTTCTTTGTATACTCCAAAACGTAGAATTGCCCTCTTTTCATATCCTGCTTTAAACCGCCTATAATTGTCAGAGACTTGCACCTTCTTCACAAAGCCAGTGTTGTCGTCTTTATAAGTGGAGCCGCCGTAAATTATAATCCAGTAGCTGTCACTCTGCTCTACAAACCTAATCTTTATTTCGTCATCTGGCCACCAATTGATGGTCTTTTTCCATAACCGATAGGCAGTCATTTTATCCTCAAATAGCGGGATGATGTTCATGTAGACATCATGGTAGCGGTATCCTACACCGATAAAGTCCCTGAACCAATATGTAGGCCTGCTGCTCACCATGTCCATAAGCTTTGTGCCACTATAATAAAAAGAAAGGAGGGAAATAAGTCATGTTGTTCGTGATTGTAGGATATACCCTAAAACATGACGCTGATTATGCTATGTCTAAACAAAATTATTGTTTCCTATTATGCATGATATCTCATTTGTTAGAACTACCTTCAAGACATGATGAGCAACATTGCAGCTCTCCAAGTATTGTGTTGCTGTATTACGGGTAGTCAATCATATAATTTGTACATTATCAGACACACACATACAGAATACCGCCCTTGGACAGGACAATAAAAAAGATTGAGCGGTAGACTACACATTGTCACGGTGCTCGTCTTTTGTAATGAGACAATTCGAGAGAATGTTAAGGTGGCGTATGCACAAAGAGTCCTAATAGATGGTAGACAGAAGAGTACATGCAATGAGGCCAGAATATTTCCTCGTATTACCTCTTGGGGACAGGAAAGCTGTCCCCCTCTTTACATGCATGTATATATTAGCAACTGCCCAAATGACAGCGGGTGTGATTTTTTTGGAGCAAAGCTCTAATTTACTGTTCCTTTTCAACCGGCTCAATATGACACTCATGGCCTCTGTGCTCCTTGTCTAGCTGCTGCGCCTCTTCGTTTGATATGGGAAACCTTTCTTCGCTCACACCACGCTTTTCCAATAGCACCTTCCCACAGGTATCGCAGATGAGTTGCATCAAAATGATACCCATTTTGCCAAAGTCAGTCCAGACGATTATTTAGACTATTCTGCTAGCCTATTATACTGCGCATCCTGCCAAATATTCCCTTTCTGCTCTTTTCCTTATCCTCTACTTCCTTGAAACACTCAGTGCATAGAGCGTGTAGATTCGTTGGCCTGTTGTCCTTCAGAGAGCCGTTGATATGCTCAAACTGTGGCGGTACGCGTGGACTGAACTTGGCGTTGCATTTCTGGCACCTATTGCGCGCACGCTCAAGGACGGTCTGCCGGATAGCAAGTGTTAGGTGCTCATACTTTTTCTTATCATAATTTGGGGTGCTTGCGTCACCGAAAAATGACACACACTGAATTGCATATAGCTGCAACTTATGTCTTACGATCGCAGAATAGCTTGTAACCCCTGATCACTAAGCCCTCCAAATAAGGAAAAAATTAAGAGTAGTTACAATGAGAATAAAGAGAAGGATAACAATACCCCCATGCAATAGCTAGGCAATAGGTTTTCATCATTTCCTTCTTATTGTTGATGCAGTTGAGCACTGTATGCACAGGGGCTGGTAGCTCGACTATATATTTACTCAATAGGCTTATTTCTTACAATATCTTAGCACTTCTTGCTACAGCATAGACA
>JBKPNF010000320.1:0-4697 GCA_046732455.1 Thermoproteota archaeon
TTGTATTCTGAAAATGATCATAATGCTCCCTCTATTATTGGATGCTAAAGGCAGAAGAGGAGAGAACAAGACAATGACGCCGTCCCCTAGTCCAACAGACATAGCATTAAGAGATAGACCCTCAAGATTCAAATGCTTCAAATGTGCTACCACACGCGCTGATTTTTTCGCAACGAAGGGTTACTTACAACATCCTACTGAGGTTGTTCCACTGTGCTTTCAATGCTATGTGCAAAAGAGGAGATGGATATGGAGATTAGTCAAGGAAAAAAACAAAGACAATAAGAACGGTAAGGGAAAATAAGACACTCTCTCTACAACTGTATTATTATTATGTTGTTATGTTGTAGTTACCATGGTTAGGAACTGTCTCTCTTATTGTCATCTCTTAGTTTGTCCTCTTCCTCATCTAACTTCTCCACCTCTTCATCCACTCGTTGAAGACTTTTCTTTAAATTTTCTAACAGCGGTTGAAACTGCTCTTTGTAGTGTGCATTTTCAAATGCGCGATGGGTTTGCACGAATTCTTTCACACGTTCATAATCATATCCTGAATCATGTTTTGAGTGCTTTTAGTAGTTTGTTTCCTGCAAGCATTACGATCATTGCCGTCTGTGTCGGTGAAAAATTGTAAAGTTCTCTATCAAATTCTCTACCAGTAGTACTACTTCTTCTGTCATTCATATGTATGTCACTGCAAGGTACTAAAATTCTAATTTTGACACCACGGCTCAAGGCTGCTTCCTGTAGAAGCTTCAAAGCCTCTGTCTTAGCTTGCAGGCGAGATGCATTTGTCATTGGAAATAATATCGCTATTTCTTCTTCTCCTCTGCTAATTATATCAAAGGCTAATGGCGGTGTACCCTTTGGAGTCTCCAAAACTCTACAAACTCTATCTGGTTCTTTATTATATTTCTTCTCTCCGTTTGCCTTTACTTTGTATCCCGTTGTGTCCAGTAGAATCTATTTACATTTGCGGATTTTGATATCACATATGTATAAAGTTCTTGCACGATGTCCTGCTGGAATCACGACAAAAAATTAACCTACTTTTCTTTATTTGAACGTAATGTTAGATTTCTCTATTCTTTCTACACGTCTACTCAGCATCTTAAAAGAATCTAAAGCATCTATTTCAATTACTCCTGGTAAGTGTTGTATACTTTGAATGTAGTTGTTCAACACATAAAGATCCTTAATTCTTACTTCTATCTTGATGTCTTTGTCCTTCAGGTCGTCAGACGATGACCTATTTATGATCTGTACAAGACCTGCCATTTGTTTTTCAGTATCTTGACCCAGAGGATATCTTCCTGAATGAATTGAATCTTCAATCATTTTGCATAATTCAGAAATTTTCATAGATTACAGTAAATCATTTACTTATTTTATTGTATTTGACAGCATGTGCACACAGACAAACTAAACCCTCTTCATCAATTATTGAATTAAATGGAAATTACATAAATCATTGAGACAATTCTAAGGAGAAATTAGCTATTAGGATAAAAACTGCTTAGGAAAGCAAAGAGAAAACCATGGGTCAACTAGTTCTACCCATTGAAAATGGAGTACTCAAACTGGAAATTCAGTTGTAGTAACGACGATCCAATGGTTTGCAATTGATGCGGGTTCGGTGGGATTAATTCCCCGCGTGCGAAAGGATCCGACTCTTTGAGCTTTAAAGATTACTTAATTCACAAACAATCATTGTTCGTGGAACAGCTACTTTGGATTATCAAAATGCTCCTTTTTTGTGCATTTCGATGACAGAATTAAAGGAAGTCTATGTGTTATTAGGAGAAGGTATAATGCATTAGGTATTGGTTCACGGCTGTTAAGTTATGCTATTAGCAATGCAATATTGCTAGAATGCTGCATTAGCTGCAATATAGTTAATAGACAATACTTAAAATCATCAGTCTTTACCTGTGGTATTATTACCTTTTTTAACTTAAAATAAAACATTTAGTGGGTCGATATGGATTCTATTGTAGGCAAATCCGAATATTTTATTAATTCATAACCTTCTTTTTCTTTTAGGTACTTTATCATTTCAACCTGGTCTTGTAATGCCCCGTCAGGGTCGTGTGGAGGATGGATAGCCATTCTGTATAATCCATTAGTTTTACCATCGACATTGAATAACCTGCCGTAAAACATTTCTTTGTTTTGCTGTAGCGTTTGTTCATTCTTTTCTTTATCTCCTTGTTGATCCCAATTCATGACAGGATGAAGTATGTATTTTTTGCCTTTTTGAATAAATTCAAGATCTGTCATAGATTCAGACATATTAAAGTTCAATTCCTTTAATGCTTCTATACACTGACGGCTCAAATGCCATGCAGGAGGTATAAACATCGAAGGTCTAGGTAGATTAACTGCAGATAGAATATCTAATCCTTCTTGGATTTCTTGCTTTTCTTCTTCATTGATTCTGTATCAAAGTCTTCTATCTTTCCATCTACCTGATGATATAGACCGTGTAACGTAAGATCTACGTGTCCATCTTTCAATAATGAAGAAATTTGTTTGCAAAAATCCATGTGATCTTCAAGCCTGAATTTTTTATTATAATATGGCACAATGCTCAAGTTGTATTTGACATTCAATTTATTCAATTGTTCTGTCACTGTTAGTAGCTCTTTAGAATGTGAAGGATTAACATCATGAATTGTTACGATTGCTAATTTTTGGTCTATCATCAGACAAAATTAATCTTTCTTGACGATATTTAAATTCTAGTAATGATGCTAATTGGAAATCCACAAAACAAACCAATCTTATAGAGGGTCTTTTTTAAGTTCTAAACGTTCTAAATGAAACTTTCCTTATTTGGCTGCCGCCAATTCTTGTTATATCATTATTACTATTACTCTTGCCAGTCGTTACATCGGTTGTCATCTTGTGCAAATCCTGAATGTTCATGTTACTATTATTCTCGCTGGCATCATAGGCAGACCTTTCTTCAAATGGCGACACTGGTACGGGATGCTCGTAAATCTTGTGGCGCTCTACCTCTGACTGGCTCATGAAAGCCTTACCACATTTGTCAAATCTTTCTATTGCCATCTTTTTTACTTCTCCCTATTTCTCCTCTGTTTCTCATTATTATTCTCCCAAGGGGTCCTTTTTTTGGTCGCCATTGTTGTCTCCGTCATCGTCTTCTAGCTTCAGGTCATCGAGACTTTCCATAAATTTTAGCACACCTTGCTGCCCGAACCATGCTCTTGGTATATCCATCTGTATTCCAGGAAGCCTAACAATTGGATCGTGTTCGACTGGGGGAATACCCTTTATTGCTTGACGCATATAGGCAAATTCGTCAATATGCAAAACCGGAGAGCACCTGAAACTGATTATAGATGGATGATGCAGCCGGATAAAAACCTGCCATCCAATAAAGCCCAAAGCTATAGCGCTGCCAATTGTTCCATATGTGCTATTTATTGTAAGTGCCCCCGACAATGAAACAAAAGCTGTAAGAGCGATGATGCCAAGTGCAGCTGTTACGGTATCAGTGAAGGTCTTTACATTATGCTTCACATTTCTAGAAAGCCTAACACCTGCCCCTCTACTGCATTTCTTGTCTACCTTGTCCAATAGCTCTTGGTATTTATTCCATCTATCAATCTGTTGTTCGTAGTCTACTTTGGCTAGTCTTTGGTTTGCTACATTCTCAAGTTGTCGAAAAACATCTACTTCCCTACTACTACTGCTGCTGCCATTAATGGCACTATCAAGAAAAAGATTGATATGATATTTATCACTCTCTCTTTTTGTCAAGACAGATAAAGAATTTACGATAATGTAGTTATGGATTAACTAACAATTGACAGGTATAAGTACCAAAAGCGATTCTCCTTTTCCTGTTATTTAGCATAATATAGAGAAATCTGATCCTTTATTCATTTTCTTTGATCTAACCTACAAGTTACGATAATATTTTGGATGTGTTTGCAGCAAGTTGTTTTGACACCGTATATCGTTAAAGCTACCTGTCACCTATTGCATAAATCAACGTATTAGGAGTTAATAGCAAGCTTACCATTAGCCGGATTCGGTGGGTTGCAGCCGAAAAATTGAGATGAATCCAAAAGCGACTTCGCGTGTATACAGGTAAATCTCAATTTCATGGTGCCCTTTCTAGCATTCGAAATAAGGATTACATGCAAACCATGGATTTTTAAATATACGATCATCATAATATTATCTCAGACAGCTGTATGGAAGAATGGGATCCAGCGCAGAACAACTTTGTCTTTCGTTGTAATAGTTGTTTGAGAACAACTTGGATACTAAGATTATCAGTACTTCCCGTGAAAAGTATTATTGTTTAGATTGCATAATGTAATACATCGCAGTTGATAATTTATTGCCTGAACAAGGGAGGAGTGAGCTGGATGCAGCAGTTTAGGCTTCCATTTAGAAGTAAATTGAAGACCTCTATCTTAACATTCACAGATATTACTAACCGGACTGCGACCTATTGATATCTGACCGCCTCTTAGAAGACCTAAAATTAAAGGGAATGTAATCACTTTGTGTGAATTAGGAGAGATATATCTGATATAATACCGAACTGGGAAGTCATAATCCACAAGAATGCAAGAACAAGCGATGGCGGAGGTGCTGGCAACGTATTTGAAGTCGAAGAAGATGCCTGTACCCTTGAAAGAGGACTTACAGCAGAGTAT
>JBKPNF010000321.1:0-8627 GCA_046732455.1 Thermoproteota archaeon
AATGCAGGTGGCCGGTTTGTCGTTCTGGTCAAATGGTATCACCCTGATGTCTGCACCTGTTTCTTGCTTTATCTTGGATTCGCATTGTTCTTGGCCGCACCAGCCGGCGAGAATAAAGCCCCCCTTGCCTTGGATTATAGACTTGAATCTCTCAAAATCTGCAGGTATGAAGGTGTTCTCATTGAGAAACTCCTTTGCCCTAGCAAGCAGACTTTCCTGTATCCCGGCCAAAAGCGAGGTTGTGATATTTACAAGATTGATCCGCTCAGTAGGCCTTTTTTCCTTTGTATCACGCCTGACAAATTCAATCTGCCCCTCTTCGATGTCTTTAGGTCCAATATTGATGCGCAGTGGGACTCCCTTCATCTCCCATTCGTTAAACTTCCAACCAGAGGTGTATTCATCTCGGTCATCCATATATGCTCTTATGCCAGCACGCTTTAATTCAAATTCTATTTCCCTTGCCTTTTCCTTGACCATCTTGGCGTTCTTTTCCTTGTGTATGGGCACTATTACTACTTGGATTGGTGCAACGTATGGCGGCAGGATTAGACCCCTGTCATCACCGTGAACCATAATTAGTCCACCTATCACACGCCAAGAAATTCCCCATGAGGTCTGCCATGCAAAATGCTCCTTGGTATCCTTCCCAAGGTACTTTATCCCAAATGGTTTTGAAAAGTTCTGGCTGAGATGGTGCGATGTCCCCATCTGGAGTGCCTTACCTTCGACGGGCATCAACCCTTCAAGAGTCGTCGTGTACTTTGCACCGACGAACTTTTCGCTGTCAGTCTTGTATCCTGCTATCACTGGTACAGCAAGGTAGTTTTCTATAAAATCCTTGTAAATATCAAGTATCGTCATGACTTCATGCTCTGCTTCTTCTTCAGTGGAATGTACTGTGTGGCCTTCTTGCCACAAAAATTCTGAAGTCCTAATCAAGGGTTTCGTCGATTTAATCTCGGCTCGAAGGGCTGAGTTCCAAAAGTTAACCTTGAGTGGCAAATTTCGGTAGCTTGTTATCCATTTTGCAAATATTGAATATGCAAGCGTTTCAGATGTTGGCCGGAGCGCTAGCTTTTCATCAAGCTCCTTATCGCCTGCTTTGGTAACCCAGAATACTTCCGGTGTAAAGCCTGCAAAGTGATCTTGTTCTTTTGCCAGCAGGCTTTCGGGTATTACCACAGGCAAAAAGCCATTCTGGTGACCGGTCTCCTTGAACCGCTTGTCTAGGATATCTCTTATCGATTCCCAAATTGCATAACCGTATGGCCGAAGTACAATGAATCCTTTGACCGGGGCGTAGTCGGCAAGAGCTGTCTTGAGAACGACCTGGCTGTACCACTCGCTAAAGTCTACATTTTTCTTGACTGTTATCCCAACTGATTCTTTTAGAGAATCCACGTTGACATTGGCAAAACGACGAGGATTTATGAAGTTTATTATACGATATGTCCTGCAGTTGCAGCCAAAAATTGCTCTCCCTTGTGACATCATGACAGCTTGCCATTACGGAGCTCATGTTATACACACATACACAGATATACAGAGAACTGAATGACCTTTTTTCTTAGCCTTCCCAATCTTGTCGTTCATTCCTCAAAAGAAAATACTCTCCCCTTTGGACGGTTAAGAGGCTGTCTTCCTTTGAAGAACTTTTTGGTACATGTTCTGAGTCAGCTAGGGAACAGCAGCTTCTTATCGTGCTGAAAGCCATCTAAACCCCAAGTAATATGTCAGCCCTATCTCAAAAAGTATCGGTGGCTAGAGGGGGTCTCCTTTGCAGTAAACCTTGCCCATGGGCCTGCTGAAAAAGTTTTTACAGACATAGCACTGCAGAAAGCCGATCTCCCTGTTCAGTACAGGGCAGTCAACCGCCTCTAGTTTCATGCGCTTTAGCATCTTCGGACTCACACCCTTCATCTTCAGCTTACCTTTCTCATCCATCATACCGGAGCTCTGGAGTTCAGCCTTGGCTTGATCTGTGATCTTTACCGTTTTTTCCACCTGCTTGATTGGAACAACATGCTTGATGCCTTCTGGAGGGGCCTCGCTCATCATCACTATCTAGAGCATTAAGCGCAGGGCTAATATATGACCCTTTGGTAGGCTTTAGTTAAGCAAAATCACTGATCTTTGTCTGGTTCTTGAAACTCTTCCAAAGCCAACTTTTTTGTGCCACTTCGTACTTTGACAGTGACATGTGAGAACAGGCAAACGACATTGCATCGTCTAATCGTTCAAACTTTTGCGGAGGTTTTTTCAGAGCTTCTCGTACACCCTGTCTTATCTGCCAGACGCCAAGCGGCATTACATATTTGGGATGTATTTCACGGAGAACAATGGCGGCAGCTTTTTTGTGTGTACGTGCAAGTTGCTCCGCTACTGCAAGGCGTGCTGCAAAATAAGCTCCAGCTATTGTCGGGTTGTGGTTAAGTGCTCTTTCATCTTCATTATCAGTGCCCGTAGCTATCTGGCCTCGGCTTGTGAACCAAGACTCGATCATTTCAAAATTCCACCTGTCACACGGTACCAATATGACTGAATAATAGTTGGCAAGGTGTGAGTACATAGTTACTTCAAACAGATCAATTGTAGGATTCATTTCAATCTCCTTTACAAGCACACCTGAAATAATGTCATCAGTCCCGGAAATGCTCCACCTAGTAGGCACAAGTCTGCGTTTCTTCTTTACTCCAACCATCCCCATGCTGAGGACTCTGTGGATGATGCTGATTTCTACACCGTGCCTGTATAACTTCATCATAGCGTCTACGGCTCTCAAATCCGTATCGTAGTATGCAGCTTCAATACGCTGGTCGGCATGAGGTGATGATACCTTAAAAGCTCTCAGTGGTGCAGCGGGCCCAAAAGGTATGGCTTCATGGTCAAGAGGAAATTCTTTTTGCATCTCAACATTGGCTAAGGGCTTTTTTTCAAACGTTGCCTCGCTTTCAGCAGGTCTCTCCGACATAGCTAGCTCTTGCACGTTCTCAAGATATCTGCTAGAAAAGTCATGTATATTCACGTTCATAATTCCGAGGACAAGTGATAAGCGGTAGTTCGCTATTTCTTCCATACTTTTACCTGTCCACAGCTCGGTTCTGTCTAAGATAGTAGTATCACCATGCAAGGGAGGTATCATTGGTCCTATCCTGACCTTTGGGTACCCGTAGCTCCCCACAAAGACTGAAGGTGGGCTAGAGCCATCTATTGTGTCAAGCGAAAGCTTCGCAGAATTCTCCTTGATAAATCGTATACAATTCTTCTCAAGCTTTTTCTTTATATCAGCTGCAGACGACAATACTTGAACGATTGCATTGATGCGGCATTTATAGCATATGCACCTTCCTCAAGGTTGAATTCGCTCGTGTTTAGCGAGAAGGTCTCTAGAAGTATGTCTTGGATCATCGTTAAAGAGCAGCAATTCTCGCCTAAATAGAATTGCCTGCATCTATAAGAATTGCTGTGATTAAATCAAGAGATTTTTATAAAGTTTGTACAGTCGGGCAATAGTTTATAACATTAATAATTTCGCTATTGTCACATAGTAGAGATTCTGCGATGGACCAGCTAGACAAGGCCATTCTTGCTAACCTGTATTCGAGCATGTTAGAGCCTTCCATTTCACCCTATGTCCGCTTAAAGGCGCGGCTGCCTATAGGCCAAGAATTCTACAATTCCGCCGTTAACCGCCTTGTTAAAATTGGTCTAGTAGAACAATCTGACCCAACCAAGCTTACATTTATCGGCCGTGATGCACTAAAGGTCGTTCTAGTGGGGGGAGTGTTCGACCTAATTCACCCCGGTCACATTCATACGCTCAAGGCTGCCAAAGCAGAGGGTGACGTGCTTGTCGTAGTGGTAGCAAGGCAGTCGACCGCTCAAAGGATAAAGAAATATAGAAAGATCTATCATGATGAAAAGCTTCGCAAAGACCTAGTATCTTCACTTAATTTTGTCGACTTGGCACTAATCGGCAAAGAGGGTACACTTTTTGACACAGTCGAATACGTCAAGCCAAACGTGATCGCACTTGGCTACGACCAGGCTCACAGCGAAAAAGACATTGCCGAGAACTGCAAGAAACGCAACCTGAATGTCCAGGTTATACGGCTGTCAACTCCAATACCCGGATCAAAGAGTTCGAAAATAAAGGAAGAGCTGGGCGATTCAATCTATGGCATTTAAGCAAGCCGCACCTGCACCTTTATTCTGTCACCGTTTTTGATGTCGGCTGCCTGCTTGATTGAAATCGGCGCTATGACCTCAAGCATACTATCATCGTAGTGTGTGCGTTCAAGTACAAGGACAGCAGCATTGTCTATTGCGCCATCGTTTATGCTAGCGCGATAGCACTTGACCCAGCCGTAAGTACGTGTGCCATCGCTAAAACCATTGATAAATATCGACGGATGCTTGCCAAGCTCGAGCCGGCCATTCATGTATATCTGATCATTTAGCCGGACGTTTAGTGTTCCAGGGTACGGCTCGTATCCTAATTTTTCCCTGAATTGTATCCTATAGCCCTCAAGTGACATGTAGTAGGCACCCTCTCCCATACCCGAAATGACATTGCCCTCGAAATCCATAGTCTCAGGTGCAGATTCAAGCGCAGTCCTCAGCGACAAAAAGAGGCTCTGTATCTCAGAATAGCCTTTGTCTGTGACTTTGACTGCAAACCTTTGCCCTTTTTTCAGGCGTTCGATGTAGCCCGAGGTTTCAAGGTCTAACAGGTGCTTCGATGCTGCCTGTTGCGACCTCCCGATACCCTTGCCAAGGAGTGTGGTCGTCACCTCAACAAAATTGTGGCGGCCCCCTTTTGATAGAAGCTCGATCAAGGTTAATATATGCTGTAGCTTGATTTCAGGCATTTATCCTTACTAGTTACTTATCCCAATGTCACCAAATGTCCTGATTCGGATGTCTGCTGGTTTCTTCAAGTCTGTCGTCCTGTGTCCTACAACGTACTCGATACCTGCCTTGTCTGCTGCATCGACAAGCCTCTGAGTGACAATGCCGTCTATCACCAGCAGCTTGCCACCCTCTGCGCTATTAAGCCTCTTGATGACTTCAGACACTGGGACCTTAAGCAGAGTATTCATCGAGCCATCTAGCACGACGGCCTCAAGTGTTTCGTTTATTTGAGGATAAACATCGCGGATTGCAGAGAGAATCTCTGCGCTGTCCTCAGCCAGTGCCTCTTTGGATGGCTGCGCTGACTCAAGTGCTTCTTGTTGCCGAACATGGGGAGCACGGTAATCCTCTTGCGGATCCCTTTCTCTCCTATAATTCCTCCTCTCGTAATGGTGCTGCTGCTGTTGTTGATGATGAGGGGGTTGATGCGGCGAATATATCGGCTGCTGAGCAGATGATACCTCAGGTGAGAACGCATCCTTTAAGATTTCAGATATCTCAAGGGGGGTGCATTCCTCCACCTCCTTGCCCTGTGGAGCCCTAAGCACCTTATCTATCTTGACGACTCCGTGCAGCTCCTTCAATATGAGGTCTCCTGCCCGATCGCCATCAAGAAATGCCACTACACGCTTGCCTTCTGTAAGTTTTGTCACAGATTCGTCGATTCTTGCACCTTCTATTGCAATGGCATTGTCATAACCTGCGCGAAGAAGATTGACAACGTCTGCCCTTCCCTCTACGAGTATTATCCAGGTGGAGTCAAAGACTCCTGTGCCGCACGCCAGCTGCGCTTTACCAAAGCTTGTGAGCTTGCCCGGTTTGCTTGCATCATAAACATCCTTGAGCATTTCGTCTCCCTCACTTATAGTTCTGGTAGCCCAATCTTGTACTATCTTCTTAGCGCGGTCAACTATGACCTTCTTTTTTATAGCTCGAATGTCATCGATTCCCACCAGACCGAATTTAGCTGGAAACGGCCCCACCTTGTCAATACTCTCTATGGCTGCCGCAATTAGTGCTGCAGTAGATATGTCTGTACTCATAGGTATGAGGGCGTCGCCCTTGGTCATGTTGCCTTTAGTCTCCACGTTTACTTCAATTCTTCCAACCTTAGATACTTTTTGTAATTCATTGAGGTTCATCTCCGGTCCGAGTAAGCCTTCTGTCTGTCCAAAAATAGCACCAATAATATCCGCTTTCTCAACCAAACCATCAACATCAAATTTTAACTTAACATGATATTTTACTATACCTGTAGTGGGCAATTTCTTTCATAACCTCGCAGTTTGCTGGTATATAGCTTTCACTTTTCTTTGCTTGAATATAAGTGCTTTGTAAACCTTCAGAGAATTATGTATAAAAGTAAAGGTCCTTGCGGCTCCCTGTAATGCCTGACATGCGCGGTGCATAGATGACAAGATCCTCTACATGCCTCACTTTGCCATTTGTTATCCTTGCAAGTGCCCTCTTGTATGACAGGTTCACGCTATGCCTGCTCAACTGGAGCTGGGACACTAGCCGGCTTGTGAGATACTTGCCGGTTCTGTCCATATCCAAGAGCAGAATTATTTTTTTGCCAATGCTATCATAACTGTCGACAAAGTCAGCAATCCCCTTAAAATGATGGAAGACTGCAAGGTTGCCAGTGAAACCTACTCTAGAGAGTGCCTCGGCATCGCGTCTACCCTCGACGACAATGACAGAACCTTTCTCCGATTCTTCATTGAGCATGCAAATAAAACTGCGCAGCCGTTCAACAGTCTCATAGTCATCGACTTTATATTGGTAGCCCACGGCCCATCTAATGTGTAGCGCCTGTCTGATTTAATATTTTTCCTTATGGCATAAATACAAATGAGTACGCATGCTAGATGTTGCACAAGATACTTTCAGTACAAAATATTCCATGTGAGACACTTGGCTTACTTGAGCCGATGTTCGTGCATGATGGCTATGATATTGAGACGGTGAATGTACAGGATGATCCTGTGCCTACCAACCCTTTGGGGTATGATGCTATAGTAATCCTCGGAGGCCCGATGGCAGTCTACGACAATTTTCCCTACTTGCAAAAAGAGCAAGATCTCATCAGGAGTGCTATGAAGAATGACACTCCGGTATTGGGCGTGTGCCTTGGTTCGCAGCTCATCGCGCAGGCTGCAGGGGGGCGCGTCTACAAGGCCAAAAAGAAAGAGATAGGATGGGACAACGTGTACCTCACACCGGCTAGCAGCAATGACATCTTTAGAGGATTCACCGATAAAATGATCAGGGTATTCCAGTGGCACGGCGATACATATGATCTGCCAGCAACCGCAAAGATCCTTGCGTATACTGATCTTTATGTCCAGGCCTTCAGGGTCGAGTCCGCAGTTGGGATCCAGTTCCATTTTGAAGTCAATGAGTATCTTATACGAACATGGATGAAGGAGTACAGTGCTGACTTGATCCGTGAAAAGACCAGCCCGGAGAGCATACTGCCGGCACCTTCCGACTTGGAACATCTAGCGGCTTGGTGCAGGCTTATGTATAATAATTTTACAAGGGTGTTGCAGAAATGAATAAAAATAATACATTTCACACATTAGGTAACTATATAAAAGCTAAACAAGTTTTTTCTGTCAATAAAAATGACCAATGAGAAGGTTCAGAAGCTCTTTGATGACATTTATTCAAACAAGGAAAAAGTAATCACTGAAGAGCTTGCCAAACAAGTTTTGAGCGAGTATGGCGTTGTGGTGCCGAAATACGCGCTGGTCAAGAGCACTGAAGAGGCAGAAATAGAGGCAGAGAAGGTAGGTTTTCCCCTCGTCGCGAAGATTGTTTCGCCAGAGATCCTGCACAAGACAGATGTTCGAGGTGTTAAGGTCGGTCTTCAGAATCAGACTGACGTAAAGGATACATTTAATGACATGTATGTCAGGTTGAGCAAGCAGTACCGCGTAAAAGGCGTGCTGCTTGAGAAAATGGCCGCAGCTGGTGGCGTGGAGCTCATTGTTGGTCTGCAGAACGACCCGCAGTTTGGCCCCGTCATAATGACCGGCATCGGTGGCATTTACACTGAAGTCTTCAAAGATGTGTCATTCAGAGTTTTGCCAATAACAAAGGAAGATGCAATCAGTATGATAGATGACTTAAAGGGCAACAAGATACTTCGGGGCTTCCGCGGCATGCCGCCTGTCAACTTGAATATGCTTGCTGAGGCACTGGTCACTATAGGCAAATTTGGAACGGACATGGCGCCATACTATGAAAGCATCGACTTCAATCCCATCATATTCTATGAAAATGAATACGTCGTAGTTGATGCTAAGATCCTGCTACGCGAAAAGCCAGACCACGAAGTCATCTCAAAGGCCCAGCCAGAGTCTGAATATCTGGATTTGTTCTTCAACGCCCAGTCGGTGGCACTTATCGGCGCTTCACCTGAGCCTGGCAAGGTAGGCAACTCTGTTTTGGAGAGCTTGGCAAAGCACGAGTACATGGGCAAGGTCTATCCAGTGAATGCAAAAGGCTATTCTGAGATCCTGGGCCTCAAGGCGTATAAGAGCCTCGATGAGATCCCTGACCGGGTGGATGTAGTAGTCGTTACAGTCGATTTGAAGTTCGTGCCGGATCTACTGAGATCCGCGGCAAAGAAAGGCATCCATAACTTTGTAATTATTTCCGGTGGCGGTAAAGAACTTGGAGGAGAGCGCGCAACCATTGAG
>JBKPNF010000322.1:0-2596 GCA_046732455.1 Thermoproteota archaeon
GGGAATGAGTATATACCGTATTCAAAATGGCAAAATGGTGGAAATGTGGCACGTAATTGAGGGTTGGCCATTGGAATTAATTCCGGGGAAATGACTATATACTGGATTCAAATAGAAAAATGACAGAAACCTGGCACGTTCTTGGGTATCCTATGGCAGAGCACACACACAAGCCAAGAAAATCGGTATAAGCTCTTTTTTTTCTTTATAGCAGGTTTGTGCTGCATCTTCATGCTCATTTCTTGCACTTTTTTCTCCGTGATTTGTTTGTCTCTTGCAGTCTCACGCTCTCTTGCTATATACAGTAGATATTTAGATATGGATAGCTTTATGGCTTTCAATTATAGTTAGGAGAACGTAGACAGTAGGCGCATCTCTATTCTCGTCCCTCCAACCAGTAATATCGCAATTTTGCTTCTCTTTGTTTTCATTGGTCTCGCTAAAATCTCTGATTGTATTCCTTCACTGTTCGCATAACCGAGAACTTCAAGCTCATTCTTGATCGTGGCTATTAACATTGCTTTGTATTTCTGAATGCTGATTTCTCGTGGGTATATCGAAACATTTGTTTTGTCGCTCGGATTGTAATACCAGACGACAATCACCAGGCTTTGCTCTAAGCAATGTTCATATCTTTTTGTTGAGGATGTTAACAGCATAGTCTGCAGTCTGCAGGTTTATTTGCAAGCTTTACCTTAATTTTCAAAAGCTCTGGATCGACTCTTCCTTGTTCACGATCTTTGATTGCAGTTCAGAAGATAATTACATGCTTCCGTCCTTAGGTTCTTTAAGAAAAATTATTGACTATTTTCTTTCGTAGAAAAACTAGGTCCAATCACTGCAGAGTAATTGCGCAAACCAGTATTGGTGTTATAACAAAAATTTTTGAAATGAAGTTCAACGCTTAGTGATCTAATTGATAATTAGGATACACATAATACTACGCTTTAATATTTCTTATTTGTTATAAAAGAGTATGAAATCAATCCAAATTAAGAGGTATGGCGGCAGCGATGTAATGGAGGTCAACAATACAGCCTCGATATCAAATCCACCTCAAGGAAAGATTCTGGTCAATGTGAAGGCATCTGGAGTAAATCCCGTAGATTGGAAAATCCGTGAAGGGCATATGCAGCAGGTTTTTCCACTTCAATTCCCATCAACGCTAGGAATGGATTTTTCTGGCGTTATCAAACAGTTAGGAGAAAACGTACCTTCAGATTTCAAGCAAGGCGATGAAATATATGGACAAGCCTCAGTCTCTAGTGGTGGCTCAGGAACATTTGCTGAACTAGCGTTGACAAACCCAGATAGTGTTGCACACAAGCCAAAAACGCTAAATCATTTAGAGGCTGCAGCTTTACCGCTTGTTGGGGTTAGCGCTTGGCAGGCCCTTGTAGAATTTATTGGATTATCCAAGGATCAGAAAATTCTAATTCATGGTGGAGCAGGAGGAATAGGACCTATAGCCATACAACTTGCAAAGCATCTAGGTGCATATATAGCAACAACTGTAAGCACAAATGATAAACGGTTTGTAGAAGAATTAGGAGCTGATCAAGTGATAGACTACAAGAAAGATAATTTCGAGGATATAATACATGAGTGTGATGCAGCTCTTGATACTGTTGGTGGCGATACGTACAAGAGATCTTTTAAAGTATTGAAGAAAGGTAGCGGCATAATTGTTTCGATGTTAGAACAACCTAATTCAGAGCTAATGAATCAATATGGAATCAAATCCGTATTTTTCTTCACTCAGGTAAATAGACAACGGCTAGATAAATTGGCAGATTGGGTGGATCAAAATAATATAAAGGTAAATTTAGACAAGACATTTTCGCTAGATGACGCTGCGAAAGCGCTTGACTATCAAAAAGATGTACATCCAAAGGGTAAAATAATCTTAACCGTTTAAGATCCCGGAATTACAAAAGAGAAGCTCTGCATAATTTTACACTACCATTAGCTTTAAGCATTGCAGGATTCAAATGAAAATTAATGCGGGCCCAAAGGGACTCGGCAAAAAACTTCAAAATTTGGAGTCAATCACCTTTGAAAAGCGCTCCAAGAGCAGCAGAATGTGGCACGGTTTATGCGTTAGAACTTTTTTGAGTTTGAATTTTATCAGGTGGAGATAGTGAGGTCGGAAGATATTCTTCCTATTATGTTTATTAGTCATGCAAATAATTCCTCGCGGTGCATAGTAGAATACATGTCACTATATAGTGATATATAGTCTACCATCATAAGCCGTTTATGCATATAGGCTCTTTGCAACTACATTGCGTATAGACTCAGATCATAGAGAAGTTCGCAAAGTGCAATTCACAGGCAAGTCAACATACATTCTATCACTTCCAAAAAGATGGATTGAAGAAATGCATCTAAACACTGGTGATCAGGTGGCGCTTATCCAAGAACATGACAATTCATTGTCAATAGTTCCATTTATCAGTGGAATGCGTGAAACCCTTGATGAAGTCACTGCAATCATATTGCCCAACGAAAGTAGCAGTATGGTCAAGCGCAAGGTGGTGTCCATGTATTTAGCTGGCTATGACATTATTCATTTGAAGTTAAAGTCTGGAAGGAT
>JBKPNF010000323.1:0-1069 GCA_046732455.1 Thermoproteota archaeon
TCGCTTGAAGGGCAGGTTGAAACATTGAGAGGAGTGACAGAAAACGTTATAGTAGGTGCTACTGTACCTGTCGGCACTGGAATGGTAGACCTTTACATGAAGGTGAAGGATAATGAGAACACTAGAAAAAGTGATTAAGGACGCAGTAGCCGCCGATAAGTACAAGAGTGGAGCCAAGGAAGTATTGCAGTCAGTCAAGGGCTCGAAGCTTATAATCGTCAGTAAATCCATCGACCCTGAATACAGAAAAAAGCTGGAAGAACAGGCCAAGTCTACCAATGTCACAATCTATGAGTATTCCGGCACTTCCGTGCAGTTGGGCAAGCTCTGTAATAAGCCTTTCAGGATCACTACCGTAGCAATCAAGAGTGGGACAGCAGACGAAATAAGCGCCATAATGTCAGAAAAAAAGGACAAGTAATACAAAGGTACTGTGAGATATAAATTGAGCTATGAGAATGATTTGTTGTTGTTGCTGTTGCCGTCTCCATCGTCTTTTGCATCCTACTTCATTATAGGGCCGCTGTGAAATGACTGAGATTAAGCTTACTTCTGATGAGCTACGCCTAATGTCACTTTTCCAGAGCATCACAAGCGCAATAGCAAGAGACTGCATTGTAGACGACAAAATGGACCGCGTTATTTTCGTTGTAAATAAAGGCCAGATGGGGCTTGCCATTGGCAAAGGCGGTTCTACAATCAAGCAGCTGCAAAACATGGTCGCAAAAAAGATAGAACTTGTTGAATTTTCTGATGATCCTGCTGAGTTCATACGCAATATGCTCAATGCTGATATGATAAATGATGTTAGGATATCGGAAAGAGGTGACGGGACAAAGCAGGCAGTTGTGACAGTTGATCCTAGGAAAAAAGGAGCAGTAGTGGGAAGAGAAGGTCGGAATGCAGAAAAGGCAAGGCTTCTTGCTAGGCGATACTTCCAAATATCGAATGTATTAATAGTTGGCCCTGAGCAGGGAAATAGTAGTATAATAGGGTGAATATGAATGGGTAAATCTCCGTTAGGTCTGTTCGCAGGCAGGGTTCTTAAGGCAAAGAAGAGCCGTGCTCG
>JBKPNF010000324.1:0-2784 GCA_046732455.1 Thermoproteota archaeon
GATCTCTAAGATGTGATGATGGTAAAGATAGTGCCGAGCTTTCTATGATTTATGCTAGCAATTGGTGCCGTTGACCATTTTTATCATAGATTTCCTATGATTCTGCTCCTCCTTCCTCCTTCTTTCCTCCTGCTGTTTGTCAGTTACTAACCAACCATTGCTAGTCCATTATTGCGATCTTTTCGTTTAGTCATCTTCTTCCTTCTACGATAACTTAGTCGGCAACACAACTCCAGAAAACTCTAAGATGGATTTAGTAGATAAACTCGTCCAAGGCTACAATAATCAATACTTTTGGTAGTATGTAATAATTATTCTTGATTATTTTACCTTGAATTCTTAAATGAATGGTCCGATATCTACATATCAACAAAGAGTCTAATGACAAGAAAAAAAATGGTGCTAAACAAAAGGACAGTGATAGTAACCTCATCTCTCGCTGTCATTCCTTTGGCTGCAATGGTAATTGCTGCTGCTGCTGCTACTCATAGAGCAAAGCGTAAATCGCTACATACAAGTAGTAGGTTTTTAGCACAGACAAGATCAAAAGCTGGTGTTATTACAACTACTACTACCGACAGGCAGGGGCAAAAGGATAAATTACAAGAGGAAGTGCAATCCTCTTG
Source organism: Thermoproteota archaeon (assembly GCA_046732455.1). Classification (GTDB taxonomy): domain Archaea; phylum Thermoproteota; class Nitrososphaeria; order Nitrososphaerales; family Nitrososphaeraceae; genus Nitrososphaera. Next base: position 627 of record JBKPNF010000324.1, read on the forward strand.
GCTAGGATCTGGAGCCAAAGAAATGACTACAGTTGCTACGGTTCCTATCAAGACAACTATTGCTGACAAAAATGCTCCCAGCTCTGCATCAATACCATCGCCGTTAGTGCCTTCCACTACTTCTGATAATGCTGTAGTAGTAATTTCTCCTCAAACTCCAAAAGAGGAGGAAATGTCAGTTTCCAACGAAGATAGGAAAGCAGGAGAGTCACTGAAAGAGCTTATTGTGACAGCTATTAAAGAGGCAAAAGATTCTGCAACTGGAACAGGAAAGCGGCTAAAAGAACAAACTATCAATATTGCTACTACAGTTGATTCAAAAGATATTCACTCGTTAGGAGATAATGTCAACGCCTCAGTTCAGCTCTTTGAAGAGATAATGACTAAGATCCGTAAGGAACCATATGATGAACAAATAAAGTTGCTGGACAGCTATAGAGAGCTTTTACAGACACACATCAATGTAGTCAGGGCAAGAGGCAGAATGGCAAGCAAGCTAAAACATGGCGCTTAATGTACATTCTAACTTCCCAACCTTTGTCTTTTCAATATCACCTCGGTTACGGCAGCCTTCTTTAAAGTCTAACGTCTGCATCCAGAGCAAGAACAAGAATATTAAGTGATATATTTTGTCCTAGAATCGCAACTATCGATATATATCTCTGTCAAGATAAACAATCTGGCATTTTCGGATATTAGCCAAAAGTACATACTTAAGCCCGCGCCTCAAATTGATTTAAATCTGCCCTGATTAGATCTTTTTACCTGCTTGAGCGCACAGAAGGATATCTCAATTTCGTTGGCTGAAAGTTCCATAGTCGCAGGAAATGAACTCCATGGAGCAGTTGCCATTAACTACAGCGGGAGATTTGACAGCGTTGTGGTAAACTCCCAGATAGAGAACTCAAGCGACGTATTCTCATACACTAGCCTTAATGGGAAAAACATCAAACATCCTTATGCACGACTTTCAATATTTAAGTCAGAGCTTGCCGGCAGAAATACCATCGAATTTACAGCCACTACAAATCATACTCCCGCAGGTGAATATACTAACGTTAAATTTCGCGTATCGATAATACAAGAGCATAAAGAAGTAGTAAGTGACATCGCTTACTTAAGAATAGTAAAGGCTTAGGCGAAGTTCTCTACGATTTTGACTACCCCTTGCATGTGCGGGTGTGGTTCGCAGTGATATGGGTATTCACCAACCTCAGTAAATGTAAAGTCAAAGGTTTTGCCTGGTGGGATAACTGAGCTTAGCACCTTGAGCGAGTCAAAGTCCCCATTAATTTTATCGACGTAGCCATTGTCAGAAGTTACTGTGTGGCCAGTGACATCGTTGTTTGTCCATACTACCTTATTTGATAATCCAATCGTTCCACGCGCCTCCTTTGGAACGAAAAACTGGCCATTGGTTGGTAGAGAGGCACCCTGTGCAATGTCAACCTTTACCTCTTCGGCAGGATTGAGCACTGCTTCTGGAAGTGTAGGTTTTGCGTTGGCCTCAGGGATGAATACAAACTGGTAGTAGCCAATGCTTACAGCAACTGCAACGACAAAAGCAATGACGCTGATGCCGCCAGCATGGTTCACCATATTTTGATCTTCAAGGTCTTATTTTCACATATAAAGCTTGCCTGTTAGGGAGCTCTTTTGTCCGGTTCCTGGATGCTACTGCTGCCTGTCGACATAGCTTGGGCACGGCCCGCTGCTTGCTCAGCCGTACCAGTGACGCCTTGGCCAGTTGTCGCATGCTTTTGTTGTTGTTGCTGCTGCTGTGACGACATCTGCCCTTTCTGATCGGAGCTAGACTTTGCAGCGACGGTTGGCGGAGTTGCCAATGGCTTTTCTACTGTGCTAGCGGCAGGAGCGGGCTTCGGTACAGCTGCTGGCTTGGACGGGGTCGGCGGAACAGGCTTGGGTGGCGGTGCTTTTGCAAGAGCCCTTCCGTACCTATAGAGGTGGAACATAGCTGCAAAGACCAACATCATTATGCCTATTATGAAGAGTGAGTAATTCTTCATTCCTTGAAGTACCGCGTAGTATGCCGAGATGTTGAGATATACCTGGAAAGCCAGGAGCACTACAAACAATACATACAGCCACTTTTGCGAAATATTTATTGAACCTTTGCCCGCCTTCCTAGGCTGAAGCT
>JBKPNF010000325.1:0-9522 GCA_046732455.1 Thermoproteota archaeon
GTTCTGTAGACATAGGAACGTACAAGTCCCTATTGTCGCCCTGACTGATAGTAATAGCACGCTTATTTATGGCGGGCAGGTTTTGGACGGGATTTCCATCTCCATCATTGTACACTGCTTTCGCTTGTGCGCCTGCTACTATTGCGTTGACATTCGGAATCTTAGATGGCTGCTTCGCCGGCTGAGTTGTAGCTGTGACCCCTCCAACGAAAATTAGACCTTGATTGTTGTTATTCTTCTCCACAAATTGGCCACCGTTGATGGGATGAAATGGATTCGCTTGATTATTCAGACTAAAGAAATACTTGTACCATTGTTTAACTTGCTCCTCAGTTGGTTTCACAAAAATATCGCCCGTTTGCATACATTTCAGGCAGCTGTCCCTTGCTTATAAGGTTGTCAGACGAAAGATTATAAAATATTAACCGGCATACAAAACGTCCAAATTTCTTCAAGAGCTAAATTACCCAAAGATATGCTCAAGTCATGTCTCAGATGTAGCTGGGCCCTTGTCTAATCGCATGAATTTGTTTATCGAACTTTCAAGTGGTAGCGTGCTTCTATCCATTGAGTGCCTATTCTGCAGGAGCTGAAAAAGTGAATTTCATGTTTCCCCGGTGGTAATGGCTTCAAAAAGACCCAGTATCCATCTGACTTTGACATTGTCCTTCCAGGAGGAGCCGCAGCAACATTCCCTTCAGGCAGGATAAGTTCAAACGGTGGAGACTTCAACCTCCTTAAATCTGAACTGGGCAATCTTTCTCCATCGACTGTTGCCATTACTATCTTAACTTGGTCTATATCGGCTTTTGCGAATGCGCCTAATTCTGCCTCAGTCTTAAAGTTGGGACATTCTGCATATGATGTTTCATTGCATGAAATGGGAAAGAAGATCGCCTTATTCTGAGGTATCTCGCATGTACGTTCAGCCATTCCTCCTAATGTCCCTGCCAAGAACCATACAGGACCCATTTGATTAAAAGAAGCATTTTCGCCATTAACATCAGTTATTGGATTTTGACCGCTTGGCAGCGATAGCGACCACTTCCACCACTCAATAGTCCATTCTTCCCATGTCTTGTTGAAAGGTTTTTCCTCCGGCAAGTATGTAAGCCGACTACTTACAATACTACTATTTTCTGCCATCAGATCTCTCGCAGTTAATAAATATAACTCGCTATTAAGTCTTCAAATGCCGCCGTTAAACATCTGTTGCAGTCTATATTTTATAGTATCCAACTTGAGAAAAGTAGATTTACCTAGGAATAGCAACAAATTAGGTAACTAATCGATGATTACGCCCTCGGTATCAGGTCCATTTGTTCGTATCACTTCACCAAATAAGCCAGCCGATGGAAATTGCTTGATAAATCTAGTCATCCAAAAAGGGTGGTCTTTGCAAGTCCCGTTATGCATCACATATTGGCGTAGAGCCGATACAGTAAACAGTCCACTAAAGGCTCCAGCGAAAGTTTTTCCTGTTAGCTGGCCTCACCCCCTAAATTCCGCCGAAAAGCTGCCGCCATATCAGGTGCTAAATATCCAAGCAGATTTTATCAAGACAGGCAAATATGACAAGAATCTGTTGTATGATACTGCTCGGTTAATTTCATTTCCAGGTATGAAACTAGATGGTGACAGTTATGTCAGTATCCACCTACATGACAACGAAGAGGAAACTATAAACATGAGAATAACAATACCCCAAGACTTTCCCGATGACCTCTTAAATAAGCCCGTCTTCATAGAAGTTAATTGCAAGATTGAATCTTTGAGTATCGAAGCTTCCCTAACGTTAGGTATCATAGTAATAGATGGTTCAACTGAAAAGGCCCATGCAAATACCTATGATTACAAGACGGAGTAGTCGCATTAACTGTCTAAGAATTTAGTGCTGTACTACCTGTCATGAAGCCGATAATATCGGAAATAACCTAATAATTATTTTTGGATGCAACCTGAAATCCTCTTCTAGACTTTCTCATATCCCAAAGCCTTCTTTCAGCTGCAGGTGATTATTCTGCAGGTATTTGGATGGGCCTATTTTCTGCGTCATTTGTAATTTTTGGGGCGGAAATATCTTAGTCGGGGTCTTTTGGAAAGTGGGATCTCGAATTACGAATCGGACTGGTGGCGAAAACAGTGAAAGGCTTTACAACAAATTTGAGAGCGGATAGTTATAGATATGTGTATTAGAGCACCTAATTCTAAGTAATAGAAGTGGTGGTGCTAAATGACCATCTCTTGACTGTAACTAATGCATTGCCTGCTACATCTTTTGCTCCTTCATTAATCTCGGCAGTATACTTGGTATTTGGATCAAGGTCTGGTTCGGAATCAAATATTGCGGTTTTACCGTCCGGACTGAGAGATATGTTACCTTTTATAGGATTAGGCATCATACCTTCTTTCCTTACAGTAAATGTATTTTCGTTAATAGTGGGACCGCTCATTTGCTCGCTAAATGTAGCACTAATGAGCGAAGCAAGGGGAACTTCAGTAACTCCATCGGCAGGTATGGTATTAAGTACTTTAGGTGATGGTGCATTCTCGTCAGCTGCTGCTTTTGTCGCTGCAGCACTTGCTTTCTGTGTAGCAACGGTAGCAGCAGCTGCGGCTCTCTCCGTAGCAGCAGCAGCTTTCTCTGTAGCAGATTCTGATCCTCTTACTCCAAAATAAAATGCAACTATTGTTGCTAATGCTGTTCCAAGTATTGTACTAAGATTCTTTAGTATATCAACCAAAGATTGAAGGACAGGGCTTGTTGAATCATCTATATTGAGAGTAATTAGGGCAAGAAGATAAAATATAACAGTTCCAACTAATACTATAACTCCAAACGTCATTAAAGATCTGTATAATCCTGGCATTCCTAGAGCCCGGCCATTGCCTTTATCGGTACTACTACTACTACTGCTGCTTACAGTAGGTTTTCTGTGGTACGCTAGCCACATATCTAAGCTGAGGGGAATAATTATGATAACGAGAATTACAAGGATGAAAATAATCGGAAGATTACTATCAAAGATTGCATTTATTACCTTTGTAGTATTAACCGCTGTTGCGTTGGTAGTTGTTGTTGTTGTTACTGGTGGAGCAGCCGAAACATTGGAAATGTCCTGTAAGGCTTTTGTAGCGTTAACCAACCCAACAGTTGCATTCTGTAAAGCGACAGTAGCGTTTCCCAGACTGCTGGTAACATTTTCTGATAATACACCAGTAGCATTTGTAGCATTAGTTGAGCCGCTCGTAATATTTGTTGTAGTAGGTTGACTAGCATTTAGTGCAGGTGAAGCCGAACTGGATAGCGCCTTCTCTGAAGGTAAATAGTAAGTGAATAAAAGGGACATAACAATCAATATAGAGATCGCGTTTATGTAAACACTTTTCGTCTTTATCATATAGTGATAATTGCTCAATCTTTTAAACTTTTTTATTTCATGTTCAATTAAGTTATTGGGCTCTCCCTCAAGCTGCTACTCCGCCCGCGCGTGGCACTCTATCGACCAGCTGTTTATCAGCCCTGAAAATAGACCTATGTCATCGAGATATTGTTTAAGAGATGATGATGATTCCTCCACTGAAATGCATAATATACAGAGCAATAATATCACGGCAACCTAAAAAATTGAAACGTACAATTCCAAAACTGGCAGCTTTATTGTTCTTGCGATGTCCTCTTCTGAAAACTGTCTACTGCTTCTATTAACGCCTTCCTCCTGTTTTCTTCTGTCACAGTTGCTCTTATGTCTTCAATTAGGATCCTTGCGACATCAAGTTTCTTGCGCAAGCCAGAGACAATATTATCATAAACTGCAAACGGGTAGATAGCATTATAGATTTCTTCCATTGTTGAAAATAGTTTCTCTGCATCTTTTCCTTTACCTGAGCGCATCCTATCATATACAAGGCGCTTTATCTCGCCTACGCAGTCAAGCAGCCCCGTTAGATATGACTCACCTGTGACGTTGAGCTCTCTCATAGACGGCAATGGCTTGTTATCCATCACTGACTTCAATGCATAGGCTTCTACGAGCTCCTGCTCAGCCACCGTGATATATCGATAGAGATCCTGCTTTGCATACTTTCTAAACTCTTCAAGCATTGCTTTTGCCTGATCCATCTTGCTCTTTGCGTCTTCAAGCTGGCTGTGATGCATGGCTACTATTGATTTACTGCATAACATGACAATGTCCCGAGAGCCCTTGATCAATTTTTCGCGCCGATCTTGCACATCCTTGAGGCTCTTATCTATCTCTTCAAGTGAACTCTGTATTTCTGATGATGACATATCTACTTTACACAAACACCGCTAAAGTTGTTGGCGGCAATTTCAAATAAAACACTTGCTACAGATAAATTTAAAGATACCAGATAATTAACGAAATAGCTAGTTGGGAAACATCCGCCGCAGCCGAGGCTACAACTATGAGCATACTCTTGTTCAGAGACTAAATAATGGGCAGTGGCGCGCCCGGCGGTTAGGCGGCAGCAGTACAGGTCTTCCAGATATTGTGGCAGTAAATAACGACGCCGGCACCTTGCTGACAATTGAGGCAAAATCAGGAACAAGTGATATACTGTATGTGCCATTGGACCAGATAGAGCGCTGTATAATAGTTCGCAATATGTTTGGCATTTATCCACAGAGACACATAATACTTGCATTCAAGTTTATGGGCAAAAAAAGGTTCAGAAGAAAGAACGAGACAGTATACGAGAGTCGCAGGCTGATAGAGTATTACAAAGTGGCAGATGTAGTAGTAAGTATGAAGGCTCTTCCGATTGTCAAGTGCACCTATGATGGTAAGACTTATGCCATATACAGGAACAAGACTATAAGACTTGACCTGCCAGACTACACAATGCCTTTTCATAAAGCTACGGCTCGAGTGACCTTAACGGCTTCATCAAGGTTGCAGAGTAAAGCAGCAACACCCACCGCCTAGAAGAAGCCGCTTTTACTCGCCTCTATCTTATGTTTTGAAATCAAAAGGGATGAGGATATTGCTAAGGTTCTCAGATGAATGGGAACAGTAGACTTTTTGTTGACAAAAGAGGCTTCATCCAGCTTATACTTTGGCTATCCGATATAATCTTATAGAAGTGATATCAACGATCAGATATCTGTCGCGGCAAGATACATAGAGTACAATGCAAATATTCACTCAAAGAGGTAAAATACTTAGCAAATTTAAAAGAAAATGTATTTTGACATCTAATTGCCGTCACAACACATTTCATATAACAAATTTTTATAAATCAGTATCCTTTATTAGGACGAATTACCATAATAATGTTACCTCATTCTAGCAATATGCAAACCGCAATGTTATGTAGTATATGCAAATCCGGTCAGACGGTCACCGACCCGGAATCGGGCGAGATTATCTGCAGGAATTGCGGTCTTGTGCTATCAGACCGAGCTCAGGAAAGCCGCCCAGAATGGCGCGCTTTTACCTCTGAGGAGGTAAATGATAGGAGCAGGACAGGAATTCCGCGCTCATTAGCCCGTCACGATATGGGTCTGTCTACTGTTATAGGCAGAACTGACAAGGATGCCAGCGGCCGCATGCTAGACGGTGCTATGCGCTCGACGATGGGTAGACTCAGAGCATGGGATTTTCGTACACAGGCTCACTCCCCGACTGACAGAAACCTCCGGCAAGCATTCTCTGAGCTTGACAGGCTCAAAGACAAGCTGGGAGTATCAGATGCAGTTATCGAAAAAACTGCATACATTTACAGAAAGGCGCAGGAGCGGGGTCTCGTCAGGGGAAGGACAATTTCGGCAATGGTAGGTGCAGCACTTTACATTGCATGCAGAGAGACTGGCGCTTCTAGAACATTAAAGGACATTGCAGAGACAGGCAATATCAAGCGTAAGGATCTAGCAAGAATATACAGACTTGTGGTAATGGAACTTGATCTGAAAATTCCCTTAGTAGACCCGCAAAAGTGTGTAGTCAAGGTGGCAAACAAAGCCAGCCTCAGCGAACGCACGAAGCGCACCGCCATAGGAATAATGAAGAATGTGACCAAAAGTGGCATCTCAGCAGGCAAGGATCCAATGGGACTTGCCGCATCAGTGCTGTATCTTTCATGCCTCAATACAGGCGAGGCCAAGACTCAGACAGATATTGCTGAAGCAGCTGGCGTTACAGAAGTGACCGTCAGAAACAGATACAAGAATCTAAAAAGTCATCTCGACTTGAATTAGATTCACACCACTTTTTTATTATCACTATCATTATCTGCATTTTTACCATCATTAAAATCACTGTTATATTATAAAATCTTACCTTGTACTAATTCTGTAAGTTTGCCGAACAAAAATGCCTAAATAATAAATCCTACCCCTATTTTTCCTAGCAGTGGCAAGGCGTGGGTTAACAACAGCATCGGATGTTGAAGCCATCAAGAGAAGCGCCTTACGAATGTCACTTGTGGCCATCGTCTCGGTTTTCGTATTTGAATTTACTGCTGGCCTTTTCACAAACAGCCTCGCCGTTATAACAGACAGCACCCATGCGCTGCTCGATGCTGTAGTCACTGCAATATTGATAATTGCCGTCAGGCTGGCGCTCAAGCCAAAGGATGTCGACCATACTTATGGACACGGCAAAATCGAGACCATTGGAGGATTCATCGGCGGCACCGCCCTTTTTGTGGTCGCAGTATTTTTCATATATGAGGCGGTTATTAGACTTGCCTACACAGGTTCAGCTTCGATACTTGTTACTCCCGGCACAATTGGCTTTGCAGCAGTAGCCTACACTCTGGCTGTAGATGGCTTTAGGATAAGCGTCCTTGGAAGGGCGATGAAACAGGCTGCTGCGGCACGGATGGCTGCCTCAACTACGTTGAAGGCAGATTTTTACCATGCGTTTGCAGATCTTGCTTCAACCACCGTGGCCTTTGTGGGTCTGTGGCTTGTTACCCTAGGCTATGGGCAGGGCGACTCTATTGCAGCAATCATACTTGGCAGCTTCCTTTCGTATCTTAGTGTAAGATTTGCATACCAAAACGCATTGGAGCTAACTGACGAAATATCTCCTCGCCTTGTTGGAAGAGTACAGCGGGCTGCAAATGAAACTGAAGGTGTGCTACGGTCGGACGACATCAAGATGCGTCGAGTTGGAAGCGAGATCTTTGTAGAAACTACAATAGCACTCCCAGCGGAAATAAGCTTTGAAAGCGCTCATGAGATAAGTGCAAATGTTGAAGACAATATTGCTCGGAGCCTTTCAGGCTCAGGACTGCATGTCAAGCCAAGGAACATCACTGTGCACTTTGAGCCTGTAGCCGGTGTAGACTTGCCTGCAGAGTTAGTAATTCAAAGAGCAGCATCTCAAGTGAGCGGAGTGAGAGGAGTACACAACATCATTATTTCTAAAATCGCCAAAACCCGTTCAATGAACGCATCACTTCACATTCAGGTCAATAGATCAGCAACACTGGCTGAGGCTCATTCAATAGCAAACGCAGTTGAAGACTCTATAAAGAATCAGCTGACCGCTGTAGAGAATATTACTGTGCATCTTGAGCCAGTGATGCCAGATGTTGAAGGAATGGAACCAATTGCTGACAGCACAATGTACGATTTCATAAGAAACACTATCCTTAGCAGCGCAAGTGGTGTCAAAAAAGTGGACAGGATCGGAATATACAGAACGGCAGAAGACATTCTAAAAATTGATGTGAACTGTTCCTTTAGCAGCGAAATGACTATAGAACAGATTCATGAACTTGTTTCAGAGATTGAGAAAGAGATAAGGATAAAATATCCTGGCTCTATCGTGACAATACATGCAGAGCCAAGCTAGACTACTACTACTACTACTACCGATGCTGTAAGGGCATTGGGATCCCTTCACATGACATTATCGCGCTATCATCTTCTTTGTCCTCTTGCGAACCGGGTTTTGGACCAAGCCTAATTGGCAAAGTATATTGACTTATGTATACATCCAATAGTATTGTAGCAAGTATTTGCCATCAATAATCAAGGTAACGCCGAATCTTATAAGGGAACTGGTGCCTCCGCGATCGTATTCCTCAAGAAAAGGTGACAACGGTACGGTGCTAATAGCAGGCGGAAGTAGGTTCTATCATGGAGCGCCGGTGCTTGCAACTATGGCTGCTTTGCGTTCAGGCGCTGACTTGGTGTACACCGCGGTGCCCCGTTCTATAATCACTGCCGTCAGATCATTTTCCCCTGCAATAATCGCCCTTCCGTTGCCCGATGACAAGCTCACAAAGGGTTCGGCAAACCGGCTCATCGCCATGCTGCCAAAGAATGCAGATTGTGCTTCAGTAGGCATGGGGATGAGTCTAGAACCCGAAGCACTATCAACACTTGTCAGAAAGCTGAAGCAAGCGGGTACAAAGATGCTACTCGATGCTTCGGCTCTTATCCCTGAGGTTTTGGAAGAGATTGCAAATACTGGGACAATCGTCACACCACACGCAGGAGAGTACAAACGGCTTTTTGGTAGTGAACCCGGAACGACTAAGGAGGAAATGACCTCAAATGTGTACAGAATGGCAAAGGAGCACGGAATCACAATAGCACTGAAGGGATGGATCAATATTATCTCTGATGGCGAACAACTTACAGCTATAAAGAGGGCAACCCCTGCAATGACGGTGGGAGGCACTGGCGACGTGCTGTCTGGCCTTGCTTCAGGGCTACTTGCCAAGATGAAGCCCTTTGATGCAGCGCTAGTGGCAATCTACATTAACGGTCTTGCAGGTAACCTTGCGTTTAAGCACACAGGCCTGCACATAATTGCGACAGATCTCATAGATAATCTACCGGCTGCAATGAAGCAGTTCGATAAGATCAAGCACATTTAGAGGTAATTGATATCCCGCTATGAAATACTCGTTTATCCGGCGTGCTTCCCCCACCACAAAGCTGCTGAATGAAATGCAATAGCGATTCATTTTCTGTTCTAGCCCGCTTGATCAGATGTTACAGTGATCTTATGAAGATTATAAGCTCCAGTCTATAATTTTCTTCTTCTTCATCATCCTTAGTGAGTAAATATATTTTCTATCTCAAGATGCTCAACTCAGCTCAATTATGATATGTAACTTTTTTAATAGAGCCAGAGCTTTTCATTTTCATGAGCGAAAATGACGAGCGAGCTAAACAGAAATACATTACATTTGAAGAATTTTCCAAAGTACAGCTGAAGGTAGGTAAGGTCATTCAATCTGAAACCATGCCGGGCATGAAGAAGGTCTTCAAGGCAACTATTGACCTTGGCACTGAGCAGCGGGAACTTGCAGTTGGCGGAGCTTCGTATTACAAGCCAGAAGAATTTGTAGGCAAGCTAGTCGTTGTGTGTACAAATCTGGAGCCAAAAAAGATAGGCAATATACTCTCTAAAGGAATGCTCCTGGCTGCAGATGGACCGGAGGGAAGGCCAGTGTTTCTAACAATAACTGAGGACATCCCACTTGGCGCATCAATTCACTAGGATTGGGTATAATCAGAATTTCTTGTGTATTATA
>JBKPNF010000326.1:0-6437 GCA_046732455.1 Thermoproteota archaeon
TCTCTGTCCTTTCTTTTGTATGATTCTCTTAGAATCCACAAGAGTGTAGATATTGTATATGCCGGTATCATGTCGCCGATAAACGGTATGAACTCTAGCGAGTTGATAGCTGCAGAAGTCTTGCTACCGGTCAGGCGATATAATATAGCCATCACAATTGTATCAACGACATCGCCAACAATAGGGAGCGCGAAGATGGGAGCGCCGATGTAGTCGAGCGCGTCTGCAACTATTGAAATACCTAAGGCAGTAGTCGCCCTAACTCCAAAAGGCAAGTCCGACTGATTTGTTTTCTTTTGGCTAATCAATTTCATGTATATTTTTGCACAATATCGCTTATAAATTATCGCTAGCGATATTCGAGCTACTGGCTGTCCGCTGGTACTTCAATAATTGTCTGTAGCCGTCTTAGCAGACCCATTATGAGTGGGTAAAGTCGTATCTTAAACAATAACTCGCTCTCTATTTATTGTCATCAGAAATTAAATCATTGATTTTTTCGCCTATTTTATTTTGAATAGTTTTCATCGTGGAGTTCATCTGGTTTCTATATAATGTCAAACCGATTCTTTTGGCATAAGGCTGTCCTTTGGCAAATGATTCGGCCATATTCTGCATAAATTCTGGTTCTATTTTAGGTGGCATTGGAGGCTCAAAAGGATCAACATATGCTTCTATAATCGTAGGCTTTCTTGTTGTTTTATCGCTCATGGCCCTTTCCATGATCGGCTTTATGTCGTCATACTCTTTTATTGTATAACCTATTCCCCCACAAGCTTCAGCTATTTTAGCAAAATCTATTGGACTAAATTCAACACCAAATTCTGGATACCCAAGAAAGGCCATTTGTTCCCATCGAATCATCCCAAGTGTGTTATTTTTTAGGATGACAACTTTGATTGGCAAGTCATATTGTACTGCTGTAGCAAATTCACCCATTAACATTGCAAACCCTCCATCACCTACAAACGCTACGCATTGTCTTTCAGGATATGCAAGTTGAGCTGATATTGCATAAGGCAAGCCACATGCCATAGAGGCCAAAGTTCCGGATACAGAAAATTTCATTCCCTTTCTAATGTTTAGAAAACGTGCAGCCCAGATAGTATTGGTACCACTATCCACCGAAATTATGGCATTATCCTCTAATTCTTCAGAAACTGCACGAGCTATAGCCTGTGGCTTGATTGGCTTTTTTTTATCTGCCTGCTTACTTTGTCTGTCGAGTAACTCAATCCATCTTTTCATGGATTGCTGTTTTGATCTTAGAAAATCCTGTTGTTCTCCCCCTCGATATTGCTGATGACGACTATTGTTGTCATCGGTACTGCTGCTAGTGCCATTTGTTCTTCTGTCCACAAGTAAAGGATGCAAAGCAGACAATACTTTTTTTGAATCACCTATCAAACCCACTTCAACTGGGTAGCGTAATCCTATTTTTTCAGCCTTAATGTCAATCTGAACGCCTCTTGCTTGTCCTGGTTTAGGAAGATACTCAATATACGGAAATGAGGTTCCAATCATTAGTAATGTGTCAGCTTCACTCATAGCATCAGCGGCAGGTTCAGTTCCTAACATACCAATTCCTCCTATGCTGTTGGGATGATTGTCAGGAATTACAGCTTTGCCTAAAAGGGCTTTGACAACTGGAGCCCCTACCCTCTCTGCTATAGATAGTACTTCTTGACCTGCATTTAATGCTCCCTGACCGACAAGAATAACTATCTTATTGCCTGAGTTAATGATATCTGCTGCATGTTCTAATAAGTATCGGCCTGGTAAAGCGTCACCTGCAGCAACAAAAGTATCGGACGTATGACCTGGCACTTTATGCCTTGAATATCTACCTTGTAGTTTTCTTTCTTGGACATCTATCGGAATTGTCAAGTGGCTAACTCCTCTATGCGCAAATGCTGTTCTACATGCTATGTCAACAGCCATCTCTGCTTGTTCTGGTGCAGTTATTATATTATTATAAACAGAAACATCTGAAAATAGCTGCAGTAAATTTACATCCTGCTGATAAGACGAGCCCATCAAATCAGAGTAGGTGCTTCCCGTTATTGCGATTACAGGGGTACTATCTAATTTGGCATCGTATAACCCATTTAAGAGATGTATTGCACCTGGGCCTGAAGTGGCAACACAAGCTCCTAGCTTACCTGTATATTTTGCATAGGCACAAGCCATAAATGCCGCAGACTCTTCATGTCTTACAAGTATAAACCTGATTTTATCTTGCCTTGTTCTCAGGGCTTCCATAAATCCATTAATACCGTCGCCAGGTAAACCGAAGATGACATCTACGTTCCAATCTAGTAATGCTTCTGCTATAATATCTGCAGTTCGCATATTGTCATACTCGCTCATAACTCTTTATTCAGTTATGTCATGCACTATATGCGATAAGTACGTTGATAAAGACAAGAAAGAAGATAGTTGTCAGCTCTAGAGCGCAGACGATACAAAGGTATGAGTATGTAGTACAATCGTTATGTGTTTTGTTTATGATAACTGATTTTATCAACCTCTGAATATGATCACCATCATATTTTTCTATGATAACGATTTAAGAAGTATTTTTATGCTCATCGTTGCAATTAGAGCCGACATTATTGACGGGCCAGCCAGATTTGGATAAAAAATTTATCTGAACTAAATCTACAAGTCTGCCTAGATGACTACCTCTGAATGTGATGTAGGTGTCTTTCATAGCATCTGTACCAAACGTCTTTACCAAACCCTTTCTAAAGGACTGACGTATTGTATGACCAGACGGAACTTCTAGAGAAAAATTCTTGCAATTGAGACACTATACAATTAGAAGGTGGATTTCGTGGCATTTGGTCTTGTCATAGCAATGAGAACTTGCAGGCGGCAGATGTTTTTTTGTTCTAGATCATTTGAATTCTCGACAAATAATTAATACCTGATTTGCAATTGATAAGTAATGCAAAGAGATGATAACAGAGTACATTCTGTCGAAATAGTTAATGTTCCACCTACAAAAGATGATGATGGAGTGTTTGACAAAGTAGATGTTTCATCTGGCGCAACTGAGCTTGATAAAAAAGATATACATCGCCTGTTTCAAGGTAGAAATTTGGCTTTTATATCTACTTTATCAAAGGATGGATCACCACATATTACACCAGTATGGGCAGATACGGAAGGAGATCTAATATTGATAAATACTTTTGAAACTTCTGCAAAAAATAAGAATATAACAAAAGATCCTAGAATAGCCATAGCTGTGGTGGAGAATAATAATCCATACAATATGGTTTCTATTAAGGGTATAGTTGTTGAGCAAACAACTGAAGGAGCTGACGAGCATTTAAAGAAACTTGCCAAAAGATATCTTGGTATCGGAAAATATTATTATAGGAAACCAAATCATAGACGAATTATTCTCAAGATTAAACCAGAGAAAGTAATGGGTCTATCGATTCATCCTGCTTTTTATTTCCTTGCTTATTCTCCATGGAACAAATAGAATATCTAGCATGGGTATCATCACATGTATCTTTAACCCTAAGAAGTGTATACAAATTCGGATGCCTTTTAATAATAACTGATCTGGCCGGGGAGTTGACTACCCCTCATGAATCAATTACTCTAAGAGCAGTGCCTTCTTATACTTTCAAGTATATACGATAAAGTGCTGGTTGAATGGAGCGGAACTGATACAAGTGCTAGGCATCATCATCAATAATAATAATGCAAATTGTTATTACCTGCGTCCTGGCTGTTGATGCCTCTTCCATCCTGTGAAATTATTGCTCTATGTTTAAGCATCCTTCTTCTGATTCACGAGCATCGAACGTCTTATCTTTAGAGCCATTATTACGGATATTATGGACATGATGGCAGCCATAAGAAAGATCAAAGTATAAGATTCTGGAGCAGGAAAACTGCCTGCATGCCCTTGCACATTTATTTGCCATACCTGCATCAAAACCCCTGCTACAGCAGGCCCTACGGAACTACCAATTATTCTCAATAAGGATGTCATTCCAATAGAAGTGATCATATTTTTGTACGGGGTGGCAAGAAGCACGATATTCATTAGCCCCACGCTACCAAGCGATAATCCTGTCGAAATAATTGCAAGGGCAACAGATACCATCCACGGCTGCGAGTGAAATGTGGCAAGCATAAAAAAACCAAAGGCGTTTATTGCATATCCCATTATGGCAGGCCGGATTGAGCCTAGTTTTGATACTATGTATCCAGATGTTGGACCAAATATTAGCAAGATTATCGAGAAAGGCAACTGAATCGCAGCAGCGCCTGTTATGCTGTCGCCAAAGCCAGCCGGAGGGGGGCTTTCTGCAAGTATTGGTATTGTTTGAAAGACCATAAACATAGAGAAACCTAGGATTATCATCATGATGTTGGTGAATAGTAAGATCTTGTTTTGGAGCAATTTTAGATCGATTAGTGGGTGAATGGCTTTTCTTTCAGCAATCAGAAATGCTACAAAAGCGGCTATACAACCTGCAGACAAAATTGCTAATTGTGAAATTGATTGTGTGCTGTTACTTCCTGTAGTTCTTGTTTCGATGAATGTCAAAGATAGCAAAAAAAGCGTAATGGTTGCTGCAAGTGTAGCGGCCCCTAATATGTCCAGCGATCTCTTTTTGTCGGCAGATCTCGTGTGTTGTGATGGTGGTAGTGATGGCGATGTTGTCGTAGTTGTCGTCATCGTCATCCAATCAGAATGCACTTCTCCTATCCTTGCAAATTTCCAAACTACTATTGGAAGCAAGATGGCAACTGGCAAAATTGATAGGAATGTTGTTCTCCATCCTGAATATTCCGCAATAGTGGCCCCAATGAGCAATCCTAGGATTGAACCACTAGCAAACATCGAAGTTATTACACCTTGACCTATGGCAAGGCGACTTTTTGGGAACTGCTCTCTAATAACGCTGAATGCAATTGGGAACATTGACATGCCTACGCCCTGCAAGCCTCTTGCAATGATAAAGCTATAGAGATCTGTTGTCAATCCGCCTACGCTCACTCCAACAGCATATATTCCCATGACTATGAGAAGTATTTTCCTTTTTCCATGGATCTCTGCCAGGCTACTTGTGACTGGTGTCATTACTGCTCCGACTATTAGATAAGTTGTAAGTATCCAAGGTGAAATGCTGTATGAAAGGTTAAACTCGCTTATGATATTTGGGAGAGATGGCACTAGCATGGTTTCTGTGTACATAACTAGTGTGGCTATTGAGCTTAGAATGGCAAGGGTTTTCCAAGCAGAACTAGGTATTTTGTCGGCTTTCTTGGTAGGTGATGATGGATTTTCTGTTGGACTGGTTGAATCAGATATCTTGTTATTTCTTCCTACTTCTTCCAATTTTCCTCACACTTGTGTGTAAAAAATCTATTCAGATCTACCTTTATTTTCCCTGATGCAAATGGTCCGGCTTTCTGACTTGAATTGTGTTGCTATTTTCTCTTCTGCTTTCAATTTGGTCTGATGATTTTAGATAAAGACCTGTAACATTGTGAGCAATTTTGCAAAGGGTTCTTTTGGTAATTTCAAGCTCTTCCTCTGACAATCCCTGACGGGAGGTCTTTTCCAATTCAAGAGCACACTCTATTATCAATTCCCATTTTGCTTCCGATTGGACAGTTAGAAATATCAGGTTGTTCCTGCGGTCATTATGATCCGGTCTTCTTATCACAATTCCTTGTTCTTCAAGCTTGTCTATTATGGGAACAATGGTGGGAGCTTCAATTCCGATTCTATTTGCAATTTCTTTTTGAGTCATTCCATCCTTTACAAGCGCGAGCGTTGCAATCACCCTAGACTGAGCGCCTGTAATATCGGCCTTTTTTCGCAACTGCTGATCAAACGCACTTTCAAGAACTTTAGTAGTACTTCTGACTACGAATCCAACAGTCTCTCGGTAATCATACTTGCGCATAATTAGGACCCTAATGATTAGTGACAGAAGCATAATATAAAGGTGAGCGCGTTTGAGTAGTAAAGTGATAAATTGCTTTAACTCACGCCATAGTATCTAGTAATTAGTACTATGTGGTAGCTGACATTTCTAGCTACTATTCCCTTGCACATACAAAAACGATTCATAATTTCTACTTGAGGCAACTAGTTTTACATCTTCCCCTTCTGAAGAATAAGAAGACATATCGTTGCCATCTTCTCATAATAACCTAGTTCGCTTATAAAGCCTCATCACCCACCGTTTAATAGTGTGACTCATTTATCCGTGATCGATTGTATGTATGCCCTCTAGGTTATTTTATATTAGCAAAGGACCGGGACGCGTCAGCCAAACCATCAACTTAAAACAGAGCGGAAAGTGCAGATATTGTGGGAACAACTTTTTCCCGGACGAACAAATTGTAAGTAACGGCAAAAGGAAGAAATATTATCATAGAGGATGTGCAGAGAG
>JBKPNF010000327.1:0-9784 GCA_046732455.1 Thermoproteota archaeon
CGTCAATTGTCAAGGCAAGCAACAGAAAAACATTTTCCTAATACTGCGACTGAACTAGCGCCAGTGGGATTGCATTCTTGCGATCCATAATATCCTGTAACTTATTCTTGCATAACTTATATTATGTACTGCTAAAAACCAGTGGCGTTACGATTCGTGCCGGGGTAGCTCAGCTTGGTTAGAGCGTACGACTCATAATCTCATCGGTAAGAAATCGTAAGGTCGCGGGCTCAAATCCCGCCTCCGGCACCTTTCTTTATCATCAATATGAATGCACTTCGGATTTATGCTCACGAAGATACTTCTTCTTCTTGAATCGTTCATTACACTTTTCACATTTGAAAGGCTTTTCAAATTCTTCAAGGAACCGCCGTCTTCGTTCTTCTGCTGAATCCATGACTGGATTTTGATTATCAGCATTGATCATGATATAATCGAACTCTACCTTTTTTGCTTATTTACTTTAAGTAAGATGATTCTGTAATAGGTGCGCCTAAAAAGCAAAAGTAACGTCATTTGGGGGGATTTTGCTTTTAAAGGCAAAGATATAAAAAGAATGGGGCTGTTGACATGGATAATGATGATCCAAAGCGAAGGAAGCCTTGAGTCGCTTTGTGAAGAGAAGCTGAGATACAGTAGCATTATCACAAATCTGAGCGTAATACGTTCAGTCTTTTAAGACACGATTATATATGATCTGTAAAACTAGTCTTGTCAGTGCCGTCGTAGCTCAGCCTGGGAGAGCACTCGACCCTTTAAGGGGGTGAAGCTGAAGACCGAGCTGTCGTGAGCTCAAATCTCACCGACGGCATTTTACATATGTTTTGTAGCTTTTGTAACTATTCTATCGGTGTTCTCAATTATCATTCCAGAGGAAGCCAGATGATTCTTGGCATCAAAAATAGCCACCAATTCTTCCTTTGATAATTGAGTCGAAATATTCCGGTCTTTGCAGACAGCATCAAAAAAGTGCTCGCCAGTTTCAAGTGCAGAGAACGCTACTCGTTGTATGTCTCGATAGGCGTCTAATCGAGCAACTCCTTTCTTTATCAGTGCATCTAATATAAATTCGGCATAAATCTGGCCCTTTGTCATTTCAATGTTGGATGCTATCCTTTGTGTATTTACTTTTAGCTCTTGAATTACCTTAGTCATTGCGTTAAGCATTTCATCGAGCAGTATAGAGGCCATTGGAAGCGTAAAGCGTTCATTTGCTGAGTTTGAGAGGTCGCGCTCGTGCCATGACACTATATTTTCCATTGACACGCTGAGAAGCGATCGCAGGATTCTTGCAAGCGAAGACACCCGCTCGCTTTTTATTGGGTTCCGCTTGACCGGCACAGCGCTGCTTCCCATTTGGCCTTTCCGAAAAGGCTCGGCTACTTCACCTATCTCTGTCCGTTGTAGATTCCTGATCTCTACAGCGATCTTGTCAAGTGTAGAGCCAATAAGCGCAATACAAAATTGCATCTCTGCAAACCTCTCTCGAGGTACAATCTGCGTCGCAGCATCTACAGAGTGGAGACCAAGGTTCTGAGCAACGATTTTTTGTACTTCAAGGGCCTTGTCACCCATTAACGAGCCAGTACCAACTACCCCAAGTGTCTTGCACAGAAGAAAGCGCTTTTCACCTTCCTTGATGCGATCAATGTGTTTGGCCATTTCTACTGCCCACACTGCGAATTTTAATCCAAATGAAATGATGCTCGCATGTTGCCCATGCGTCCTGCCTACCGCTGGCACATCCTTGAATTCGAGTGCTCTATCCAGTAAAGAGTGCGCAAGCTTGGCTACCTTTGATTCAATTATTGAGAATGCCTCACGCATCTGTAGGCAAATGGAAGTGTCTATGACGTCATTGCTTGTCAGTCCAAAGTGTATCCATAATTTGGATTTGGCCGAGACTTGCTCGCTTAATGCCTCCACTATTGCAGCGGTATCATGCTCGCTCACTGACTCAAGTTCACTAACTCTGGCAGGAGTGATCTTGCCCGAATGGGTAGCCCTTGTAATTTCATCCGCTGCATCAGATGGGATCATACCTAGCCGGGCTTGCACCTGTGCAACAGTCGCTTCAAAATCAAGTTGATACTGCAGTCTCCTTTCGTCCTCAAAGATCTCGCGTATCTCTTTGCTTCCGTAGCGTCCAGAGTCTATCGGTAGAATTGGCATGAGTCTCAAAGATAGAGCGATGAGGCGGCGAAAATAAATCTTATTGCGAGTGTATACAATTACTCTCCCTATCTGCCTATCATCTGGCGTGGTGTGGGGGTTCTAAAGAATACTAACAAGCCAGAAGTTGGAAAATGAGTATACGTCTACCACTCATGCCGGGCAAGGCTTATAATTACTTCACAAGGAATAGCAGTAACAGAATTGGATGGACTCATCACTAGGAGCGGCAACCATCGAGTCAAGAAGGTAAGTGAGCTCGTGTATAGAATAGAACCTGACCCGGCCAAAGGTATGAAAGTCCCAGTCACCATCTATGCTAATGAATCGCTGATATCGAAAATGGTGACTGATAGGACGGTTGACCAGGCTGCAAATGTCGCCACTCTACCAGGCGTCAAAAAACATGTAGTTGTACTTCCAGATGGCCACGAAGGCTATGGCTTTCCTGTAGGCGGCGTCGCGGCAACTGACCTCGAAGAGGGGGTGATCAGCCCCGGCGGGGTGGGTTACGATATCAACTGTGGTGTGCGCTTGATAAGGACAAACCTCACAGAACGCGATGTTAGGCCGCGATTAAAGGATCTGGTCAACGAGCTTTTTAGGTCAGTTCCATCAGGCGTTGGAAGTGAGGGATCATTTAAGCTTACAAAGACTGAGCTTGATGAATTACTAGTAGAAGGTGTCAGGTGGGCTGTTAGTCATGGATATGGTACTGACGATGATTTGGAAGTATGTGAAGAGACTGGCAAGATGGACGGAGCTGACCCTGCAAGCGTCTCAGACACTGCGAGAAAGAGGGGCGCAGCTCAACTTGGGAGTCTGGGCTCTGGCAATCACTTCCTTGAAGTGCAGAAAGTAGATAAAATTTTTGACGAGCGGGCCGCCAAGGCAATGGGGCTCAACCAAGTCGGCCAGCTGACGGTGCTTATTCACTGTGGGTCGCGTGGTTTCGGCCACCAAATATGCACTGACTACTTGCGTGTTTCTGAATCTGCGCTACGAAAATATGGTTTGACGCTTGCAGACAGGGAGCTTGCATGCGTACCCAACAATTCTAAAGAGGGAGATGACTATCGCAAAGCTATGTATTCTGCCCTGAATTTTGCATGGACCAACCGCCAAATGATAACACATTGGGCGCGGAAAACGTTTGAGCGCATCTTCAACTCAAAAGAAAGTGGTCTTGACATGGATCTCATTTACGATGTTGCTCACAACATCGCAAAAGTGGAGCGCCACAAGGTTAACGGCGAGGGCACCTCTGATCTAGTAGTCCACAGAAAAGGAGCTACAAGGGCTTTCCCTGCAGGCATGGAACAGGTGCCAAGCAGGTACCGGAGCATCGGGCAGCCAGTAATAATACCCGGCTCAATGGGCACTGCCAGCTGGGTTCTGCTTGGCAACCGAAATTCACTTGACCTCAGCTTTGGATCTACTGCACATGGCGCTGGGAGAATGATGTCAAGGTCCGCTGCCAAGCGAAGCTATACCGCCGACAGGGTGAAAAGTGACCTAGAGTCAAAGGGAATCTACGTCAAAGCACTCACAAGGGAAGGGGTGGTAGAAGAGACGCCTGAGGCCTACAAGGATGTCGATGCCATAGCCAATGTATCACATTCCCTGGGGATTGCAACCAAGGTAGTAAGACTCGTACCGATAGGAGTGATAAAAGGTTAATGACATCTGACGATCCTGACATTGACATAATCAATGCACGCAAGCTAAGAGAGCTTCGGGAAAAGGCAGCTGCGATTGAAAAGGCAAAAGTCAACCAGCAGCAGCCAAAGTCCTCAAGAGAAATAGTATCTTCCTACCTCTACGACAGGGCGGACCAGGTACTAGACCTTGCTTACAGTCAGTATCCTTCCCAGACGGAGGCTATTGTCACAAGAATTGCCAGACTCATTGTGACTGGTGAAATAACCAGCAGGATATCAGGAGGCGAACTCCTGGCCCTTTTCAGGGCTGTGGGCCTTAATGTAAGAGTCAATACGACTATCAAAGTCGAAGACAAAGGCAAGCTGCTCTCATTTTCTGAGAAACTCAAGCAGCAGAAGAAGAATGATTTGCCTTGATAATGGGAACATTTATCCTAGATTTTCAGACAATTGACTTTGAACCTGATGCCAAGATTGCAGTCGATATGCTCTCTGACTATCAGAGGCTATGCCAGCTGGAAAACTCGTTTGCTCTTGACCCGCCGGTACAGAGCCTCGGTTGGTCGTTTGCCAAGATGCTTCTGGCCGGTCAATTTGTGGAGAAGATTTATGCTCATCAGGCTCACAAAATAGAGGCTTTAAAAGGCAAAAAACTTGAGGACAAGTTTATCGCGTGGCTTCAAAAGGAATTGAAAAATAGAGGCTGTAGCGCGCAGATAA
The DNA here is from genome assembly GCA_046732455.1 of Thermoproteota archaeon. Lineage (GTDB taxonomy): Archaea > Thermoproteota > Nitrososphaeria > Nitrososphaerales > Nitrososphaeraceae > Nitrososphaera. The sequence continues at coordinate 4,554 of JBKPNF010000327.1, forward strand.
AAATGGCGCCAGAAATGAAATCGATCTAGACTCGGCGTCCTCTTCTGCCGCCTGGCTTTCTTGTAGTGTCATGTGGTACAGGAGTCACGTCGTCGATCCTACCGATGCGAAAGCCTGCTCTTGCTAGTGCCCTGATGGCAGCCTGAGCACCGGGACCAGGAATTCTCGGACCTACTCCGCCAACAGCTCGTACGCGAATATGCAGGGCATTAATGCCCTTTGCCTTGGCCGTTTCAGCGGCCGCAACAGCAGACTTCATAGCTGCGTATGGCGATGACTCATAACGGTCAGCGGTAACGTGGCGTCCGCCAGAGCTGAATGATATTGTCTCGCTTCCACTCAGATCGGTAATATGGACAAGCGTATTATTGTAACTGCTAAAAATGTGGGCTACCCCCCACTTTGTTTGGGTAATATCGCCTGCTGTTTCAGACATGACTTGAATTTGCTTCAATAGAGAGTTAAAAACGTTATCGCTTAGGGAAGTGCATATAGCCCCTGTTCTCAAGCAGTTTTTCCCGTACAAAGACGTTGCCGGAGCCGCTTTGCACTCTGCCAATAACGCGCAAACTAACGCCTGCTTTTCTTGCTGCAGCCTGAGCCTGCCTTATTTTGGTGTGTGAAATAGTCGCTACGATCTCGTACTCCTCGCCCCCGTGGAACACCAATTCGTCTGTGTCAAAGCTGTTCTCACGGGCGAACTTATACAAGCCTTCTACAGCCGGAATGCTATAAATTATAATGTCGACTCCCTTACTCTGACTTGCCAGTTCATATAAGGATACTGCTAGTCCATCACTTGAATCGATCGATGCTGAAGAATATCTTGCAAGCACCCAGCCGAAGCTCTGCCTTGGGTGCGGCTCGAGTACTGACTTGACTGCGCGCTTTTTGAACACACTGCTGGCTGTAATCGCTTTTTGCAGCAGAATTGCTAAGCCGGCAGGAGCAAATCCAAATGCCCCTGATACGGTGACATAATCTCTAGGCTTAGCTCCACTTCTTGTTGGAACTTTGTGTACGGGAAATCCAATCATGGTGCAGTCAATAACGAGCTCGCCGGCTTCGTTTGTGTCCCCTCCTACTATTTTGAACCCAAATTCTTTAGAGGCAATAGCAAAGCCCTTAGCAAGCCCTTCGATATCTGACCGCCGCATGGAGTAACTGTTTGGTATCCCAAGCGAAATGACCGCTGCATGAGGCCTAACTCCCTTGGCAGCAAGATCACTTATACATGAGACGATGCTTTTTCGTGCAACCTGCCAGGCTTCCATGCCAGGGGGCACATCGGTGCTTGCAACCAGCATATCGCTTTTGATAACAATTCCCTTATCTAGCAGCGCTACGTCGTCAAGGTTGCTTATACCAAGCTTATTCGCAAAGATTCCGATTATCTCTTTTTCATCTAACTTGGTCATACACTGCCTGCACCTTTTCGCTTGCCTTCTTGTAAATGGCACGTGCCTTCTCACCTTGGGACTCGACAGATATCCTGATCGCGTGTTCGGTGTTTGATGGCCTAATCAGTACCCACGAGTCTTCATCCATTATGACCTTGACTCCATCTTCTGTCAGCATTGAGTACGAGTCACTCTTGAAGATGTCAGGCAGCTTTTCGATGACTGCTTGGTGCAGCGAAGAATTAGCTGCTATCTTTGATCGTATTTGTGTGAATTGCGATGCGAACTTCAGACATTCATTTGTCGTCTTCTTGTCAAGCGTTGATATCGTTGCTGCCGCCAAGAGACCATCGCGGCACATGTTAAACTTAGGCATGATAAACCCGGCGCTACTGCCTTCGCCGCCTGCGTCTGCATTCACATCAAGCATCTTGCTGACGACGTTTGCCTCACCCACTTTGGAGTATGCAACAACCTTGCCATTGCTCTTCTGGATATATTTCTCTATTGCAATACTGGTGTCGATGCTTGTCACAAACCTTTTCAGGCCTATCTCGAGTGCCCTTGCAATACACAGCAGCAGCGTTGAGTCCGGGCTCAATTTTTCTCCTTTGCTGTTGACAACTACAAGCCTGTCAGCATCTAGATCAAGCCCAAAACCATGGTCGAGTTTGTTTGCCACCACAAGTGCACTCAGATCTGCCAGATCATCTGCAGTGGGATCCGGACCCCTTGATGATATACCTGTAATGCCATTGATACTGTAATACTTGTATCCTAGCTTCTTGAATAGCTGCTCCACATAGCCACACGCTGCACCCCCGGCTGCATCAATTCCCACTTTAACGGCGGCGGTGGTGTTGTTCTTTGTCATCTCTGCAACTGTGTCAACGTAGCTGGAGTAAATCTTAAACTCGTTTCCAAATTTGCTCCGATGTTCGCTTGTCATGCTGAGCATTTCCTCTAACTCGTGCTCAAACAAGCCCCTGCCGTCTATTATGAACTTGAGCCCATTCCACTCTAACGGGTTGTGTGATGCTGTCACTATAATGCCAGCACCATACTTCCGTGCTTCTCTAAAAGCCACAGGGGTGGGCGCAATACCAAGGTTGTAAACGTCGATGCCCGCAGCCATCAGGCTTGCAGTCACGATTTGGGCAATAATCGTACCAGATGGACGGCTATCTCGCGCAATTACACATTTACTAGACTTGATAAATCCTGCGAACTGGCCTGCAAACCTATTCACCTCGTGAAGGTTGAGGTCTTGTCCGTAGATGCCTCTGACTCCTGAAATCGATATTTTCACACCAAAAAACTGTTCTCAGCGTTATTTATTTTAGCGTGAAGCATTAAATATCGAGAAGCTGAAGTTGCATTTGTTTTGCCCTAGTAGCTCAGCTGGCAGAGCGAAGGTTTCGTAATCCCTCGCTCCTCCCTCATTTCTAGAAGAAGGAGGAAGAGAGGCGGATACCTTAGGTCGCGCGTCCGAATCGCGCCTAGGGCTTATCTCGTTCTTAATTATTGCTGATGAATGGTGATACTGCTACTTCTATTGTTACGACTGCTGCTATTAGTAGTGCTGACGTAAAGTAGTGGTTATTACTATTCTTGTTGAAATGCTTCAACTCAGTGCCAAGCACGAATACAGTCTCTAATGTATTTCTTAATGGCAAGCTAAGGTCGATAGTCAGTTATTAGCGACGGACACTATCAGCTAACTGAATGAAATAAAAAGATGAAAGAAAAGAAAAAGAGGTAGGGAAGTAGCCAGTACGGGTTTAGGTTAGTCCCCAGGCGCAGCCAGCGCAGTGGCCGCCGCCATAACTGCCGCTGCTAGTTCTTCTTCTTCTTCTTCTTCTTTCGTCAACCCATCCTTCATTTTGTAATATTGAACCCCCACCCTCCCTCCAAGGTGCTAGCTATAATATAACAATCCATCAGGAGCTTGGCTTCAACAAATATGATATCTACTCTACAACAAATAATTGAAGAAAGAATATCTTTCCTAAAAGAGCAAATTAATCCTGAGAACAAGCCAGAAGTGAACAGCACATTTCAGAGGCAGATAGACGCTATTAGGTCTATCGATGATGATATGGGAAAAGTTGAATCCATTATTATGCAAAAGAAGTCCCTATTGAAGAATAGTAAGGATGTCCATGAATCCGATAGATTGTTTGCAGAGCTTGAAGGCTTGGAATGGCTACAAAACCAAATAGCAGTATACTGTTGTGGGGGACAAGGAAGGAAGGTGCTACACAAAGGATATGATGTCTACTACTAATACGACATCCCCCGTAATTAACAAATCGCCTTCTTATTACGTGTGCTGCAAATGCGCTGCAAAGCCAGCTGACTATTACATATTAACGGGAGAGAATCTCAAATCACCTACTGAGATGATTCCGCTCTGTGATGTTTGCTATCAGGAGCACCAGAAGCAATAACAGCGGCACAACAACAGAAGGAGAAATAACAGAACATGATATTATCACCAGCATCCATGAAATGGCGAGCTGCATACTATGCTTGCTGTATATGTAAACACAATGCTGATTTCATAGCTCCTAGAGGCCTTAGCCCAATCTGCGCAGATTGTAAAGCCCGCTATGTTGGAATCTTTGGGTATGAAGCACTTGAATTCACGAGAGCAGAGACAAAAAAGAAAATGTAGAGAAGATGTCATATCAAGAGGAGGAAGTAGCAAGGTATAAAGCTGATGCATAAATATCTAGGTGAAAATCTGAAAATACAGTTCCTTCTTTTATTCTCAATCTTCGTTTTCTATTTTGCTATTCTCATAGTCTGAAAAGTCCTCACTGCTAAGTGCCACAACCGCATATGATCATAACAATAGTAATAGCATTAACATAGCCCCTAGGCCTCGCCATTGGCACCTTGTATTGCTAATCAAGGATAAGAGGCAGGTCATATATTAGCGTCACTAGCTTCTATAACAATATAGCAGCAGGATCAAATTGAAAAAATGTATAGAGTCGCTATTAAAGCAAGTGCTATTGGAATATAGAAGGGTCAATATAGACGATAGATAGCGAAAATTGCACTACTGCCTTATAAGCATACAGTCAATCAAAAATGACTTTGTACTGAGCGTGAAAACAGGAGCAAAAAGCTGATATTTTACAAGTAACTCACGAAGTCTTCTGATTGAGAAGAGTTTATTTTTTCTGAATATCTTTTCTAAGTCAGGAAGTTTATGGACCCATTTCCTTAACCCGCTGCAATATCGCTCAAATGTCAACTCATCGTTCAAAAAGCGCTCGAAGGACTAGATAGAAGCTCATTTGCTCCCTTTTATGTTATGCCTTTGCAGCAGCTGCAAGAGTTGGTCATATCACCATGTGAACTTACCCAAGCGAACCAAGGCTGTTAAGGCATAATGCTTATACCCAGGCTACAATGTAAGAACGGGGAGGAAATTCACCTGATCTATGATATGTATGCATACTTGCATAATTAATAATCTCCTCAATCGTCCATTGGATTTTACCTTGCCACTGCAATCAATGACGAGATAAGGTGCAACTAGTACAGGGTCACCGCGTCCACCCTCTCGGCCACTTGTAGCTCTTCTTCTTTTTCTGTCGCTGCTGAACAGGTTTTAAGGCATTACTTGGGGGCCGGCTGCACTACCTGTTGTTGTGCCGCTGCCACCAGAGCCGCTGCTATCGTTTGTGCCGATACCGGGGCCTGGAGTTGTTCCTCCTCCGCCGCCAAATGTTCCGACTCCGCCACCTGCCGTGGAACCGCCACCTGTAGTGGTACCACCTGTTAGTGAACTTGAGCTTGGACTACTATTTGTGGGAG
>JBKPNF010000328.1:0-1876 GCA_046732455.1 Thermoproteota archaeon
CAGACGTTGACAATGAGCCCGAATACTGGCGCGGCACCAAAACTGTGAAAAACATCCGCAAGGCCGGTAATAAGATCGAGCGCGAAGTTACTATCGCATTCAAAGACTCAAAATGTCATCAGACAGTCGTGCTCAACCCAAAAAAATCAGTTGAAATAATGATAACAGAGGGCGTCATTAAGGGCACTAAGACAGTCGTGCTCAACCCTTCAAATAATCACAAGACAAGGATCGATGTAGTATGGAACATCAAACTGGCAGGATTCTTGGGTGTGTTCGCAGGTATGGTGAAAAGACACATAGCGAAAGGAACTGATGAAGCCCTTGACCGCATTGCGAAAGCAGTCGAATAAATAGCCCTAGTTCTTGCTAGATAATGCAATGGAGCTTGCCCTTACAATAATTAACCTGGTCTTGACCGCTATAATGGCCGGCATATTTGGTGTTTGGGTGTACTTCCTTGCATACATGACTAAGTCATTTAGGCAATCTCCCACGCTTGAATCTTTTGACCGGATAAACATAAGCCGCCTCCCCAAAGTAAGCGTGATCCTGCCTGCCAGAAATGAAGGGCGTTATATTGCACGTTGCCTTGACAGTCTGCTTGCGCAGGATTATCCAAACTTTGAAATAATTGCAATCAACGATTCGTCAACGGACAGGACGAGTGAAATAATGAAGGCTTATGCAACCAATGATTTGCGCATAATGCACATCGATGCACCCCCTAAGCCGGAGGGATGGACTGGCAAGAACTGGGCATGCTATCAAGGGTATCTGCGAGGTCGGGGGGAACTCTTGATGTTCACAGATGCGGATAGTGAACATTTGCCTTCTGCAATGTCACTTGCAGTTGGGCAGGTCGTATCCCAGAACCTTGACGCACTGACTGCCGTGCCTCGGCTTATTTGCAACGACTTTTGGACGAAGATGACTCTGCCCATTCTTGCAACATTTTTGCATACACGCTTTTCGCCAATCCGGGTAAACGATCCAAATACCAAGACCGGCTATTTCTTTGGCAGCTTTTTCCTCATCACAAAAAGTACATACGAGGCCGTTGGTACTCATGAGGGAGTAAAGGAGGAGCTGGTAGAGGACGGAGCACTTGGCGGCAAGGTCAAGACTGGCAAGTTCAGAATGAAGATGGTTAGAGGCGAGCGCCACATAGACGCAGTCTGGGCCCGAGACCTTCCAACTCTTTGGCAAGGGCTTCGCCGCTTTATGATACCTGTTTACTATCAAGACAAAGTGGGTGCCTATATGATGGTCATGGCGGTATTTTTTATACTCTTTATACCTTTTGCATCTCTGCCATATCTGCCAGTAGCCAGCTTTGCTGGGAACGCATCCTTTCAACTTCTGCTTGGACTGCAACTGTCCGCCGTTGTTTTGATAATTGTTACAACTGCCGTGCAGTGCCGACTGACCATATTTGAAAGTCCTCTGTATGCATTTGCTGCTCCTTTGAGTGGTACACTTATTTGTTTCAGCTTTATGTCGGCCATTGTAGATGCAAAAAAGAAAGGCGCAATTAGCTGGCGCGACAGAAAATATACTATAAGTAACAATCAAAATCCTATACTCTAAGAATTAATAATGGAGAGATATCTTTTATAATTAGGTGAAACGGGAGCCTGAAACGACTGTTCCACCATACACCTAATCTATCAAACGACCGATAGAACAGGGAAATGATGTACGAACGCAAAAACAACAGAGGAAAGATTCAGATAATGGGCGACGTACTAGCGCTTGCCACTTCTGGAATAAAAAAGACGCACATAATGTACAGAGCAAACCTGAGCTACGAGCAGGTACACCTCTACCTCGGAGAGCTGATTGGAAAGAGGCTGATAGCACAGGATGTGTCTTC
>JBKPNF010000329.1:0-4325 GCA_046732455.1 Thermoproteota archaeon
TGATAGCTTGGCTTACCACGTTATACAGCTTGCGCTCCTCTTGGGGAAGCGTCTTGTCCTTTGCAAGGTGTTTGTAATAGTTGACCCTTAGGTCACGAAGCGATCCTATGAGAAATGAAGTCAAACCTTTCCTGTGCCTACAGACCCAGTGAGTTGTACCTTCCACTTTGTTTTCTCTACAGTCTTCATGAGAGCAATTGATGGTTTCGTACGATAAATTATGCACTTTGATAATGCTAGGATAGAGGCTTGCAAAGTCAAGGACAATGACGTTAAAATGTATGCCTGGTACAGGCTCAACGACTTCGCCGCCACGATATTTTTTTTCTTTAATGATGGCTGTAGTCGACGAAGTACCTTTTTTTTCTAGCTCACTCCTGCTGGGTATTAGCTCATTCCGCTGGCGATGCTCGTAGTACAAGATGCCTCTGATCCATTGATTGACGCCAAAGCGGGCGATATCATCTACTGACAGCCGACCAATTCTTGCAATGACGACGAGCAGTTTCATTAGCAGATTGTCATTAAAGCTGGTAAGCCTATATGTGAGGTCTGCGTCCTTAAGGCAATATTCCGCTAATCTCTGAATGGGCAAGTCGCTTATGTTCCCATCAAACTCTATTTTTGAGTCATCCAGCAGTGCTTCACTGATCGCATTCAGGGTATGGTCGGTGTAGGCACGGCTGAAAGCATAGATCTGGATCGACCTGTTGTCAAACGTCCTGTAGAGGTCTATGTGGATGCCGTGCCTAACTCCGACCGGCTCCGCCTGCATCCCATGTTTGATAAATGACTCTTTTTTGACCACTATGGGCACCTTGTCCTTTGGGACCGCAATGCCGTTAGGATCAATGCGGGAATCCTGCGAGCGCGCATATAGGTAAGGTAGGTCAAAGTCATCACCATTGAACGAGATTACGATCGGATATTCGTTGATTATCGAGAATGTCTTTTCTAGCAACTCTTTTTCAGACCCGCAGGGTTCTGCTTCGTGAATTAGTGGTGTGCCGTCGTCTGATATGTTATTTGCAAGCACGAGCACTTTCTTGAAACCGTCATTTCCAACAAACCCTACAGCTGTTATACGCCTGTCGTGGTCGCGCGGATTGGGCATTCTTCCCTCTTCACTCTCAACCTCGATGTCGACAGCTACTCGCTTCAGCTCCGGTATTGGCTGATTAAGCAATTTGGCCCAGTTTGTGATGTATTGTCTATATTCCTTGCCTGCCTCCCCTGCTTCCTTTATCTTATCCCATAGTAGGCTTCTGAGTGCAAAATGCACTTTCTCAGAAATAGGGTACTCGAATGGCATTATCTGCTCTTCCTTTCTAACATAATATGACCCCGGTATTAGGGCCCGATCATAGAGGTAGTTCTCATGATATTTGATATCGGCTTCCCATGACGTCACCTTTTCACGGAAGCTATGGTCGGTGCCGCCTATTGAGAGTGGGTCAGGCGCAATCACTTTGAGGACTTCAATTTCCTTGTCAAGGATGATGTCTTGTTTTTTGACATGTTTGAGTGTGAATTTAGCCTCTTTTTGCGCGACCTGTTTAGCCTGCTCTGCAAAGTCCATCTTTGTATAGCAGTAGGGTTTGTGGTCTGTCCGATCGCGCCATTGGTAAATAATTTTGTCTTGAGGATCGTAAAACTTCAGGTAGACTTTCTTCTCTTCGCCAGAGTAAACGGCGGACAGCAACAGCATTGGCCTGCTATCTTTGGGCAACTCCGGCAGGCTCTCCAGCCCTTTTCTTCGATCTGATACAAATTCCTGCTGCTCAGTCAATATACACCGAGTCTGTCTATAGATCGATATTAAACGTTTTATCTAACAGATGGACTCATGCCTCATGTGGACTGCAAGGTCGCAATAATTGGTGGTGGTGTGCTTGGAATGTCGATTGCATACTTTCTATCGGCGCACGCCAAAAGCCCCGAATCAATAGCGCTGCTAGAGCAGGAAAAGAACATTGCTCAGCATAGCAGCAGCAGGAATACTGGCAAGGTGCACGCGCCATTTCTATACGACCCTATAAGAAAGAAGACCTTTGCCAAGGCTGCAGCGCTTGGTTACGAGATGTGGCAAAAGTATTCCAATCACAAGAGAATGCCATTTAAGCATGATGGCGTCCTTGAGGTTGCACTCGATGACGAGGCCATAGACCGGCTCTATAAGTACATGGAGTGGGGACTGGCAAATGGGCTCACAAAAAATGAACTGCAATTGCTTGACAAAAATGAAGTAGCAAGAATGGAACCAAATGTGCGGTGTGCCTCTGCAATCTATTGCTCCAAAGAAGCATCGGTCAACTACGGCGCATTTACGATTGGACTTTTAGAAGATATTCGGTCGTTCGGCAGCAAGATACTCTTGGGACACAAGGTCGAGCGAATATCTTCATACAGACAAGGGGCTTATTCAATAACCACAAACCATGGCAAAGAGGTTCGAGCAGAATATCTTGTCAATGTGGCAGGCGGAAATTCAATGGATGTTGCCCAGATAATGGGTGTCGCGCAGGGTTACACTGACATCCATTTTAGAGGGGAGTACTGGCTGGCTCCACCGCAATACCATAATCTGACTAAGCTGTCGATCTATTCTGTCCCAAAGCATCCGGAATACCCTTTTCTCGATCCACACTGGATTGTGCGAGCAGATGACACGTGTGAGGTGGGCCCAAACGCCATGCCTGTGTTTGGTCCATATGCCTACGGTTGGCGTAGGAACTTGGTCGATATGCTGCCAAAAATATTGGAGTCATCGCATACAGGCGCACGGAAAATTTTTTTTGATAAGCAGTTTCTCTCCCTTGTAAGCACTGAGCTAAAGAGCTCTTTGTCCAAGACAATGATGATAAACAGAGTGCGTGAATTTTTGCCGCAGCTCAGACCATCTGCTTTTACCCAGCGCGGGACTGCCGGGATAAGATCATCTGTCATCGACAAGACCGGCAGATTCGTACCTGACACGCTTATACTTGAGCGTGATTCTTCGCTCCATGTGCTCAACTACAATTCACCGGGAGCCACAGGTGCACTGCCAATGGCAGCCAACATCGCAAATAAAATAATAAGAGTGGGTATAATGCAAACAAGCGACAAGCCAAAGTCGCTATGGGGTGCAGCCGTAATTGCCGATAGGATGAAAGCATGATCAATTTTTTAAGTTACTGCCCGTCACGATAGAGTATAACTTGCTCAAGGAAGTTTTTCTTGGCGCTCTAAGAGACAAAGAGGTCAAGATATCAAAGGTAAAAGATTCAAATTTTCACAAAATTCTGACAGACGCATCATCGCGCTGGATTTCATATGAGCCTATCCCAGAAATATGCGAATCCGCCGGCATTGATAGCAGCTGGAACAGGCGCGCATTTCAGGGTCTTCAACTTTATGTCATAGATGCGGCGGCAGTCACTAGCACCAACCGGATCTTATCTATGGAGTGGGAACAAGACATAGTCGGCTCTGCAAGAAGCGATCTTCTGGAATCAAGGGCGATGGTGATGGAGGCATCCGTTGCCCAAAAGGCGGCAGGCAAGGCTGACATTATCTGTGTTGATGGCTCACTCGTTTCCCGTTTGACGAAAAGCAGACCTGAATCAGCGTCAGAAATGGTGAAGAAATGTAGCAACTGCATCTTTGTATCAAAGACCTCTGAGAGCAGGCTGCAATTTAGCCAGATGGGGTCAAAGGCCGGTGACATTTACTACTATGGACACACCTGCAAGGAGGCTGGATTTAGTATTCCTATTGAAACACGGTTCTGCTATATATCGCTGTTCGAAGTCTATGCACGGCTGCGCGACCATACTCCTGTTATCCGGCTTGAAATCATGAGCAGCGCAAGTGAGCAGGAAGTAAAATCGATCTTGAATAAATTGCAATACCACAGTGTGGCAGGCTATCCGTACTGCCTGAAGCTCGCACATAACACCTGCAAGATAAGCAATGAAGATATAGACAGACTCGCAAGCATATTTGGCTTGCAGAATGAGCAAGGGGCAAGGGATGCTCTAAATGAGTGAGGAACTAGGCATCCTAATAGGTGTCACAAAGCCAGATCAAGTGACATTTGAATCAAAAAGGCCTGTCAGCATAGGCGAATACGTTATTCTCAGCTACAACGGGGACAATGTGCTTGGACTTGTTGAAAGGTCGTCCATTAGCAGCGATGCTTTAGGTATCAGTATTCGCAACTATGAAGAGGCGTTTGAGAGCAAACAAGTTGCCGCCGAGAACCGTCGAGATAAAAGCTACAAGGGATATGTGCGTATTCTTGGCTATGTGACTGAATTGAAAAAGTGCAAGGCAATACTACC
>JBKPNF010000330.1:0-4063 GCA_046732455.1 Thermoproteota archaeon
AGCAGCAGCAGTAGCAGTAGCTATGAATCCTGAGGTATTCCAAAAAGATTGCTACCTAGTAACAACAGAAGTAAAAGACCCAAAACAAAATCAAACTGAGGAAATATTTAGAAACGCATATTTTGAGTACTTTCTTTGCATGTTTAAGTAGGCAATGGCTTCAAGCTCTTTTTTCATTTTCCTTCTTATCATTCTGTTTGTTCTGTCCCTTAGCATAATACTGTTTGAACTTGCATTAACGAGAATCTTCTCCATTGTATTATGGTATGACTATGCATTTATGGCAATTTCTATAGCTTTTTTTGGCCTTGGAATTGGATCTTTTACTGTACATATCCAGAAAGCCAAACTTAATACTGTAAAAAAGAAATCAACAATCGATCCGCAGTTCACTTTTTCATCTAAAATAGTTCAATATGCAATTGCATATGGAATCTCTGTGCCTGTATTTATCTTCTTAATTGGCTACATTCCAAGCGATACTTCGTATATCTACGTGTTTTATTTAATTTCTTCTATTCCTTTCTTTTTTGCTGGAGCCGGAATGGCATTAGTATTTTTGGCAATGTCTGAAAAGATAAGCAAATTATATTTTGCTGATTTAATTGGGGCTGCGTTAGCTACAATCATTTTGGATCCAATAATGCAATCACTCGGTGCAGGATCAGTTCTTTTATTAACATCAGTTGTAGTTGTTGGAGCCTCCACTTGCAGTTATTTTTTTGTATTGAGGAGGGGTAGAAGGGATCGGAGAAATGTAGAAACTTCATACAATCATGCTCAGCCAACTGCAGAAACAGAAAGAAAAGAAGTGGTCGTGATGCCACGGAATAGGCTGAATGTACTCTCTGCAATCATTTTTTCAGGGCTAATGATATTGTTAATTGTCAATAGCGCATCAAACTTAAGTATTTTTGAGATAAAGCCTGGTATGAGTAAGGGGTTATATTATCAGCTAAATCATCCCTCTGAATTTCAGCATCTATCAGAAGAGTGGAACTCATTTTCTCGAGTTGACGTAACTCGTAAGATAGGGAAAGAAGAAGAATACAATAATATTCTTAACAGCGCTCCTTCAACTATTAGCGGAAAACAGAATAATTATAATAATAATAATAATAATAATGGTAGTAGTAGTGATGGCGGTATTAAAAGTGGTATTGCAGCCACTGATGCGGATAATGCCACGGCCCATGAATTGGCTTCAATAATTATTGATGCTGATGCTGCCACACCAATATATCGGTGGAATGGCTCTCAAAGCGATGTCGCTTGGATACAAAACTATATGGACTATTTGCCTTATGAAATGCTAAATGCAAATAATACTCTTGTTATTGGCGGCGGGGGCGGCGAGGATATATTGGTGGCACTCTCCGGTGGAGCAGACAATGTCACTGCAGTAGAATTGAACCCACTTGTAGTATCAGCAGTAAAACATTTTGATAGTCAATCTGGCAATATTTATAACAACAAGAATGTTGACTTATTTATTGACGATGGTAGACGGTTTATCAGCTCTACTGCTGAAAAATATGATGTCATAGTACTAAAACTTGTGGATTCCTGGGCAGCACAACTTGCTGGCGGGTATGCTCTCTCTGAGAATTACCTCTATACAGTCGAAGCGTTTCAACAATACCTTAGTCATTTGAATAGGGATAACGGAGGTATGCTTGTAATGACTCGGTGGAATTTTGAGCTCCCAAGGCTTATGCCTTTGATTGTTGACTCTCTTGTAAAAGAGACAGGAAAGAGCCGAGAATCTATTGCAGAACAAGTAATGGTGGTTGAAGATCGACCTGGCCTGTATTTTGGACGCTCAGCTGATGATCAAAAGTATTATCCTGTTTTGGTGATGGTAAAATCGACTCCATTTCTCAGCGAAGAGGTCACTATGGTAAAGGAAAAGGCTGGAGGAAACCACGCAGAAATAACTATGTTGGCTGACAACTATATAGCAGCGCCATTTAACAAACTGTTCAATAATGATAATACCATCTATAATGAATACTTTACAACAACTGCGGCATCTAACCCAACAATCCCCACCGATGATTCCCCGTTTTATTTTGCGCGGGAACAGATTCCAAAACAGATGGTGATTTTGCTTGTAACAGTTGTGGCCATTTCTGGACTGTTATCTGCATTATTGGTATACCATGTTAGAAAAACAAGAGCAAAGTTTGATTCTAGATCTTGCTTTCACATCCTGTTTGTAATCTTTATCGGTGTCGGTTTTATGATTTTGGAGGTGACTTTTATTCAAAAATTTCTACTGTTACTTGGAACTCCAATAATGGCTTTAACTGTAATACTGTTCTCCATTCTTTTATCTAGCGGAATAGGATCGTATATTTCTGGCAAAATGTTTAGCACAAGACCGCATAGAGCCGTACTGACATCAATTCCAGTTCTTGCAGGTATTATTATTGTCTATTTTCTTTATTTACAGCAGCTAATAGTGTCTACCATCGGTATGGATTTGCCCTACAGAATTGCACTTACCTTGGGGTTATTGTTTCCCACAGGATTTTTGATGGGATTCCAATTCCCTTCTCTTATTAAGATGGCCTCATTAGTCGCAGTCCAAAAAAATAAGAATAGGGCGGTATTCCAGTATGACAATTACCACGATAGCATTAACAATAACAATAATAATACGACTCTGCTATGGGGCATCAATATTGTTGCATCAGTTATTGGTACAGTTCTTGCAGCTATATCTGCTATGATAATTGGCTTCAATGGAAATTTGCTGATTGGTCTTGGTATGTATTTGGGAGCAGGCACATGCGCATTATTTTCAATTTACTATATAATGAATAATAGAACAACAGTATCAATTGGTGGAAACTTGTAGCGGAGTACTACTCGAGAGACCAAGAGCAAAAGCGCAAAATTATTTTGCCTAGAGAGAAAAAGCTTAATGCAATGCCTTTGCCAGATAACAAGTGGCAGAATTCTTATTAGATGAGCTGAAAATGATTCTGCAGCAGGAAATACGTGACCTTCAGCGTAATTTACAAGAAAAGAGACACACAAGCGGCGACGCGATGGATCGCCTTCTGTCACGGATAGCTGATAGAAATGACATCATAAGGATCAACACTCTGCAATGGGTTTTGGAAGTAATCGAAAAGCTGGAGCATGAACGCTGGTCGGATCGCTTATAAGCAGACATATATGGTTCCCTCCTTCTCCATTATTGGGTACAGGCTCAGGTCACCGGATCTACGCCACTCTGAGCTCTGCTCCATCCATGTGTCCTCCTTCTTCCATGACTTCATGTTTTCCAGCTTGCCGGTAAAAACGTTATACTCATATCCATGCATCCAACACGCAATATTACTGCCTTTCAATTCTCCTTTGACAAGTGATGCTCCTCGATGAGGACATGAATTGTTACACGCAAAGAGCCTGCCGTACAGTCTTCCCACAAGAACATCCATATGATCCACCCGAAACACTTTCATCGACCGTTCCCGTATTTCGCCACTCTTGCAAACTGGTATGTATGACACTAAAGAAAAAGAAATAAAAAAAGATAATAAAAATTAATAAGAGAAAACTGGTTGTCAGAGGTGTATAAGGCTGCCCTGGTCCCCTGTGTGCGGCGACTGGCCGACAAATTTTCTCCTAAAGTGCCCCGAGGGTCTCTTCGACAGCAGTTCTATGAACCAAGCCTCATGCTCGACCTCTTCCTGCATTATCCTTTGCGCAATGTCGTACGTCCTTGGGTCTTTTCCAGTTGTCATGTCGCATACTTCGCCCCAAGACCGGATTGCACACTGCTCTGCTTCGAGAAGCACTTTCAGTATCGAATTGATGTCTTCCCAATTGTCAGGCAGATATGCATCAGGGCATCCTGCCTGATCTGCAAATTTCCTGATGTCCCTTGGAAGGGAGCCTCCTAGCTCATACAGGCGCGGAACCATTGCCTCAAAATGGTTTCTGTCCTCTATTCTGGCATCCTCGACTATTTCCTTTATCCCTTCTCCTTCTAGACCTGTACAGTGCATTCTTAGAATCGTATAGTAATAGTACGTCGTGAATTCTGCGC
>JBKPNF010000331.1:0-7875 GCA_046732455.1 Thermoproteota archaeon
CTGTCAATGTATTCGAATGGCTTGATACGCCAGGCCACCCAGCATCTGACAAAAAGGCTTTCATGGTAAGAGAAAAAGACTGTATATTCTGTATGGCATGTGAAAACGTCTGTCCACCTCAGGCAATCAAGATATTCAAGAAAGGCTAACCGCCTGAGACAAGTATATATAAATATACTGAAACGTATTTCTTCAAAGGGCTGATGCCATGTTCGGTCTAGGCGTGTTTCTTTACGTGATATTCTTGGGCATTGGTTGGGTCTTGATGGTATACACACTGAACTTCTACTATCTTGCATATCACTCTCGCAACAACATCCGTCATGAAAGGAAAAGGCACCAAAAGGTAGCACTTCCAACCAGTCTTCCTGTGGTTACGATACAGCTGCCCCTGTACAATGAAAAGTATGTTGTAAAGCGCCTTATAGATGCCGTCTGCAGGATGGATTACCCAAAAGACAAGTTCCAGATTCAAGTGTTGGACGATTCAGATGATGATACGGTCCACTTGATACGATCAATTGTCGAGGAGTACAGGTTTAAGGGGTTTGATATCGTCCACGTGCAGAGAAAAGACAGAAGAGGTTACAAGGCCGGTGCCCTCAAAGAAGGCATCAAGAATGCAAAGGGAGAATTTGTTGCAATATTTGACGCCGACTTTATCCCGCCGACTTGGTTTCTAAAAAGTGCTATCGGACACTTCTACGCAGACCCCAAGCTCGGTCTTGTGCAGTGCAAGTGGGGCCATGTCAACGAAAACTACTCTACCCTTACGGAAGCACAGGCGGTGTCACTAGATCTGCACTTTCTGATTGAGCAAAAGGCCAAGAGCCTCACTCACCTTTATATGAACTTTAATGGCACAGCCGGGATATGGAGAACCTCGTGTATCGCTGAAGCAGGCGGCTGGCATACTAGCACACTTGTCGAAGATCTAGACCTCAGCTACAGAGTACAGATGAAGGGTTGGAGGTGCCTCTTTCTCGAAGATATTGTTGTCGACGCCGAGCTGCCAGTGCAAATGAATGCGGCAAAGCGACAGCAGTTCCGGTGGGCGAAGGGTTCGATACAGGTGGCGCTTAAACTACTCAGCGATGTGATGCTCAATCGCAACATTTCAATCGAAACTAAGACCCAAGCATTCATACACCTTACAAGGCATACTATAAACCCTTTATTTCTTGCTCAGTTTCTAATATTTCCAATGCTTCTTGCCATGGACTACAAACTATATACAGTATCTTGGGCTCCACTGATCTCAATATTGATGTATGTGATGATGGGGCCGGGCGGCTACCTGATCATTATCAACAAGACATGGAGCGGCGAAAAATGGAGAGAAAAGGCACAGCAATTTTTTTTCCTGATGTTTTACTCCGCAGGATTATCCGTCAACAATACTGTCGCAGTATTTGACGCAGTTTTTGGCAGGAGGAATGAGTTCCTTCGTACCCCCAAGTTTGGCGTCGTCAACCAGGGGGACAACTGGAAGAACAAAGAGTACGTGCTTCCTTTCACAAAGACCACACTTCTGGAAATGTTCTTTGCGATCTATGGATGCATGGCAGTCTTCATTGCAATATTCACGGGTAATTCAGTTTACTGTCCTATGATAGCGATTCCAACGATCGGATTCATTTATGTAGCATATCTGAGCATTGTGCACTCTTCGTTCAGGAAGAGAAAGCAAACTGCAGGTCGAGACTATGCACCTGCAATAACCACAGGCGGGCACACTGATGATCCCGGATCTCTGACTATGACTTCTTCCACAAGAGCTGCGGATAGGCGTGCTAGCGGGAAGGCTTCGAGAACCTTAAACCAGAGGCTAGTGCTTGCAGGGATGCTTGCGTTTCTGATGATGGGTGGTGGTGTCGCGTTCTTGGGTTATCAGAACACGATGTATCTCCTTGACAAGGCCGTTGGGTTGATCGCACGCGCAGAGACTGCCCAGACCCCAGAGCACCTAGCAGAATATGTCAAATTGACACAAAAACTGATCCCCGCAGATGGAAATCCTGTGTGGGTCTTTCCAACGGCTAAGACCGACTTTGCGCTCATTCAGGACAATCTTGACAGCATAGTGCTTCGAGCGAATATCGTCTCGAAAATGGATCCCCGCAGTGACAGCTTCAACATAGCAATAAGAGACATGCATGTGTCAGCAGGCTATATCAGGACAAACATTCTAGAGGTAATCCCTTATACATATATCACACTTAGCAATATTGTGCTAACAGGGTTATGGGTAACTGCAGTAATAATCATATTTGCAGCCATGAGAAAGATCAAAACAACAACAATTCAGTATAACAGTGTTTGAGGTCAGATACCCTAGTGCTTTCATCATGATGCAGATAGAATTATCATCATCCCAACAGAAAAGTCACGCTAACTGGTATTAATCCTTTGGATTAATGATAGGTGTATAAGTTACTTTACTAAATTTGCTATTAATCATTACAATGTGACTTATATTACAATTTTGACCCACTACCTCATGTCCGTAGAGGAAAAACTACTCAACAGGATTCAATCTGTTGGGTCAGCCGGCATAAAGAAGACTGATCTGCGACGAGAATTTGGAGATATCGATAGTGCGCTAGAAAATATTATAAGCCGTGGTGATATTTTAGTTGACAAGCGAGCCAATGCTTACTTTTGCTTCTACAAAAGCCATTATGTCCAGAGTCTCCTCAACTCAGAGCCAAGGTTCAAGCTAACTTATGAAATGATTAAATCAGTTGATGAGTCGGTCAACAGCTCAAACAGAGATCTGATCAGCACCGTTGAAACTCTTGCAAATAACATTTCAAACCTTGCAAATGTTGTGTTAGAATTAAAGAACAAACAGCAATCGTTGCTCGCGCAGCAGATGCATGCCGGTGGTGTTCCTATGAGCAGGTTAGAAATGAACATGATGAGTGTTCATGAATTCAAAGAGGAATTTGATGTCGCATTGGCTACCTTGGGATCTTCATCGATAGGATGGATCGAGTTGGCTAAGATACGCAATAAAATGTGCGATAGCTGCAATATTTCTTCAGATGAGTTCTATAGACTTGTAAGCGAGTTGACTAGCAAGCATCAAGATAAGTACGAGCTCTCCACCGGTGGGGGAGAAGGCGTGATGGTCAGAGGGATATTACATGGATTTGTGAGGTGTATCTGACAGTTGTATCCCTACAAGATGGACCGCAACCCATACCCGAGCAGCCCTACTCCGACGATCACCGATGCTATGATTTTGGGCGGCAAGAGGCACAAAGAGGCCAAGGCTGCCATGGTGTCGTGTATCGCAGAGCTTCGTGAAAAGATAGGTATCGGGGATCCCACGGACAAGGACTTTAGGCTTGTTACCATGATACAAGATGTTGGTTCTGGCAAAACACACTTGGCGCTACACGCTAAAGGGCTCAAGGAAGTGTCAGACAGCGCGATTGTCTCGTACATCGACCTATCCCAGATTTCACCTCGCAGCATTCACAGTCTTTACGGTGCTATGCTTGCTGGCTTTACAGATGACTATATCGCAATATTGAGAAAGACTGTTATTGATTACTTACTCCAGAGGGCGGAGAAGAATGTGCCAAATGCAAAAAAGATTTTCAACTATAACTTCATTGACGTCATAAGAGGTAAGAGTTTAGCAGACAAGGCTGCCCAGCTCTTGGAATATGAAATTGTACCCAATTATGCTGCAATTGATGACACTCTCCAAGAGGAATTTTCACCGATAGAAATCACAATATTAAAACTTGTAATTGAGGGTAATTTCAGGGCCGATGCACTGAACGTTGGAACCCTTGAGGACATTATAGCAAGCCTGACAGCGCTGGCTCGACTCAACCTCAAGTTCCTGCATAAAATAACGCTATTTCAGATAGACGAGTTTGACTCTGGTAAAGAGTCAGTCGAGTTTGTCAAAGCGGTGATTAATGCACATCTGCCTGCAACAGTGCTAATGCTTATACTCACGCCATCGTCGTACGATGAGATACGCAAAACAACAGTCTCAGTTTTTGACAGATTGGAAAAGGCTAATTACAAAATAGATATTGCTGGTTCTAATAAGCTTGATGAGATAGTAGATATCGTGGTTCAATACATAAGGCACCACGATGTCACCAAGAGCTTTGTTGAAGAGCACGAACGCGACCTGGCTGCCAAAGTCAGGGTTATCTATGATGAGTTCTCAGATTTTCGCAATGTGCGCTCTATGCTCAATATAATGTATCATGCTACTGAGAACGCGGCGAAGCGCAATCTTAGCACTATAGACGAAGAGTCTATAGACGATACTATAAAGAACGTATACCCTGGCCTTCATATAAGAGGTAGCCTGATGTACGTGCCAATTACGGACTTTATCAAGATAAGGCGCAACTGCCATGACATTCTGACGCTTGAATCGGGTATAAGAAATGCAGTCAAAGATCTCGTAAATTATGCACATGAGATAGGGGTGCTGGCAAGAGCTGACCCGGGCAACGGCAAAGGCAATGGAGTCGATGTAACTTACAGTGATTTATACGGCACCAAAGTCGCCGTGGCAGTAGTCATTAACAAAGACCATGCCAAGAGTTTTGAGCAGATATCAAAGACGCTGAAGTCTACAAGCTTTGTCGATAGGCTGATAATACTGACTAACGCCAACACGACCAGCGGTACCGAACGAAGCTTATTGGTCAACATCGACACGTGCAAGATGATAGACCTGATTTACTTTAGCAACAAATACAATAAGAATGAGATACACCAAGATGACTCGCAGCGGGCAATTCTGCTTGCAAAGTCGATGAGACTCTGCTAGCAGCTCTTTCCTGCCATCTCGTGGTTAAAGCCGGACAACTCTAGACAATAATTACATTACTTTAGTAGTATATACTCTGCTATAGGTCTGGAAATTCTTTTTGCCCTAGTGTTATCTCAATTGCAATCAGAAGTTTTAACTGATTCATATATGCATAATGCTGGCGGTTATTTATTGCCGACATATATCTAACTCATAAACTCTTTTATGAACGATCTAACATTGAAGAGTGAGAGCGAATGGACTGGGATCCACGCTTTAGATGTAATATATGCGGGGACAGGGCCGACTTTGTCGTCCAGCTTGAGCTTGTCAAGCAAAAAAGACTATACGACGCTCTACACTCTCAGCAGATGCCCTTTTACCTTTGCAAGGATCACGAATACGTCTACAAAAAGATGCAACAAAACATAGACATGAAAAATTATTTTCCAGAGACTATAACGGAAAACCAATAGATGACTAAGAGAAACTTTAGAACACTGGAAGAATTTAAAGCTCATATTCACAGAGAGGGAGCTACACTCGTTGACTTTGCCGGTACCAGGGTTCCTTGCATTCTCATGAGTCCGAAAAAATATGAAGAGGAAGTACTACACAGCGCTTATAATAGAAGTGTCCGTGCAGACACGCTACTTGACATATTTTACGACGGGCAGGATGTATTTGTCGATGTCCAATTAAAGTTCCTCGATAGCGACTTCGAACAAAATTTTTTGTTGTATGCCAATGACATGGTTGAGTTCTTTGAAGCATTGGCAGAAAGCGGAATGATCGCACTCGCGCCAACCTCACAAAACCATACCAATTCACAAAATTTATTCATGATCCAGCTACCAAAGAGGGATGCTGCGGACCGCGCTTTTAAAATAATTAAAGCCAACCTGAAAAAGCAGAGTTAATAATGCCTCTTGTGCAAATTAAAATGATGACTCGCTCCCGCGACAAAAGGCAACAGGACGATCAGGGTATCCCTCTTGAGATAGACACTCATTACAAGCTCTATGGCAAGCATGCATGGGAAGTACGATATGGCGAGCCATGCCCGAATTGTAACAAGCGGATAGACGAGTTTGGCTTTTGCGCTTGCGGCGCAGTTCAATAATACTTAAAAGGTATAGGGGCAGAACTGCCGTCTAGAGGATTATTGTGTTGTCCTTATATTAAATGTCAAACAACAACCAATGGTATGGCTTCTACGATTTGGACTATTGTCATGGTCGTGCTTGGGATAATAGTACTGATAATCCTGCTAAGGGTGCTCTTTGGGCTGATCTAGATGCTGGACAGATTTATGGAAAAGATGATGGAAAGTGCAACCTCTTCCTACCTGCCGAGGATAGAAGAGAAGGCACGAGCAAGGAAATCAGAGTTAGAAGAGATAAAGATGAAGGTTAGAACCAATCCTGAGCAGGTAGAGGAATGGTTTGACAAGGAGATAGATAAGTTACAAAACATCGACATTAAGAAAATCATGAAAAATGCGACGGCCGGGATTTGAACCCGGGTTACCAGATTGGCAATCTGATGTCCTAGACCAAACTGGACGACCGTCGCCCGGAAACTATCGCCACTATAAGGTTATTTAAAGCGTACGTGTCTATAGGAGCAGTATTAGGGTGGTGTAACCTCTACTCTCTGTGACGTACTCACTCTCGACTTCTTCTACGACTGAAGTGAGAGAAATGACATCATGTCTATGGCAGTTGTTGGCATCGATTATGATGTAGTCATCTAGAACGTCGGCGGCCTTCATGCTCTCTTTGCTTATAGAGAACTTCACAGGCGAGCTAGAATTTATGAGCAATAATTGATCTTTCTGGTAGTTGCCAATTCGCACAAGCCTGCCGGACCTTGGGGTTGCCTTGATGTTGACCTTTACTTCACCCATAGGATGAGCTGTGAAGCGCCTCATCTTGTTTACAAGGACATCAAACTGGAAAGGATAGCCTGCAGTGTTCTCAGCCATCTTGTTAACTCCATCGTTCATTACAATGTCAACCTTTTTGATGGTGGTGCCATATTTTACAATCCAGTCGTTGGTGGTGTTGACGATGTGGTTTATTGTTGCCTTTCTTCTTGTAGTTTCCTCCTCGCCTAACTGATACCGTTCGATCCAATCAATATAGTCATGGCTAATGTCTATAATGAACTCCGTACATGTATTCTGATAGTCCTCGATGCTAGTAGCCCGCTCAGAGCCGGAATCAGAGGCGAACATGTTAGATGGCAGTAATGCCTCATCCCAATTTAAAATATGAATATATAGGTGACTACTTGTTGAGTTGCTCAGCCATCCTTTTTGCCAGGTATGTGATTATCATATTGGCACCAGACCTTTTTATAGATGTCAGGAACTCCGTCATGACAGAGTCTTCATCGATCCAGCCGTTCATAGCAGCCGCCTTGATCAGTGCATACTCTCCAGATACACTGTAAGCACATATAGGGACATAGGTGGCTTGCCTAGCAGCGTATATCAGATCGAGGTACGGTATCGCAGGCTTAATCATGACAATATCAACTCCCTCTGCGATGTCTGTCTCTATTTCACGCATCGCCTCTCTTGCATTTGAGAAAGGCATCTGGTATGTGCGTCTATCGCCAAATTCAGGAGCCGAATGAGCTGCGTCGCGAAAAGGGGCGTAGAGGGGAGATGCCTGCTTGGCAGAATACCCCATAATTGCCACATCCGAAAACCCCGCATGATCCAGACCGCTCCGTAATGCTTGTACCTGACCATCCATCATTGCCGAAGGCGCGACAATGTCTGCACCGGCGCTTGCATGGCTGACCGCCACCTTTGCCAAAGCGTCAATGGTTCTGTCATTGTCTATCTTTTTGTTTACTACAAGGCCGCAATGCCCATGTGACGTATACTGGCAAAGGCAAACATCCGTTATTATCGCCACTTTTGTCCCAAACTGCTTACGCAAGAGTTCAATTGATTTCTGAACGATACCGCTGCTATCAAATGCAGATTTTGCATCTGCGTCCTTTTGGAAGGGCAGACCAAATAGGATCACTGCACTGATACCAAGCTCCATTATGTGATCCACTTC
>JBKPNF010000332.1:0-2889 GCA_046732455.1 Thermoproteota archaeon
ACATCCTGTGCTATCAGCCTCTTTCCAATCAGCTCTCCGAGGTAGAGGTGTACCTGCTCGTAGCTAAGGTTTGCTCTGTACATTATGTGCGTCTTTTTTATTCCAGAAGTGGCAAGCGCCAACACGTCGCCCATTATCTGAATCTTTCCTCTGTTGTTTTTGCGTTCAGACGTCGTGGTCATCATTTCTATGCACTCCATATACAATGTAGGATAGATTAGGAGAATGGTGAAACAAATGTTTCAGGCTTCCGTTCCACCATTTTATGTTGAATTTGCAACACAAACCTTAAGTGGTAAAAGAGTTAATAATAAAATGCTTAGCTATTATATAGTAACTTTAGTTGGTAACTTGAATATTAAATATCATCGAAAACTTAGGGATCACAGCTTTATCAGGGCATTGCTAGGCTTTTTGTCCGACAACTATCTAAATCGAATTCAAAACAATGCCGTACTTTACCAGAGTGATAGGAATGGACCGGGTGGGAGTGGAACCCACGACCTCAGCCAGTCAACATGTTTTTTATTTTATAGTCCAGTCAGCTTTGATGAAAAGAAGTTTTTGTTCAAATCCCACCCAGTCCATGCTGACGGTAGACGCAGTAAAGGCTATCACTGCTATTGCTTTATTCTTCTTCCTCTAGCGCACTGGTGAGATGGTAGTAGTCTGGTTCCCCGTAGTAGGGGCACCACCACCAACAATCTCAAATGGAACCGCTCCACCCTTCCATTCCCAAACTCTAATGGTGCCGCCCCTCTGAGAGAATTCACTATCATTTATTCCTACCATGTTATCAAGGAATGCCAGCTGCCCCGTAGAGTTTGTACTGAAAAACACAACACCAGTTCCAGCTCCTGTGCCATCGGGATTCATACGACTAATGTCAACAAAGGTGGTAGTAGCATTCTCTTGTTCTGCACCACCACCATCATCATCCCCCTCAGTCACAATAAGGCTTTGCCCTCTATCAAGTGCAAGACCGTTAGGTAGAATGTTAACCGTAGTGTTTGCTGTCTCTGTTCCATTTATAGTCGTACCAGTAGCAGTAGCGTTTGGAGGTATTATTGTTACGTTATGCGCAGTTGATATCTCAATGTAAGTTTCATTGATTGGATTGACACTTGCCGTTTCGAAATCCACAATCATGAATGGATTGCCCAAAGCAGCATTTGAAAAATTGTCGTTGTTAGTGGTAGTATTCGTGCTGCTTACAGCTTCTTGCTCTCCTCCTACTGAGGAGGTAGTATTGCCAAGTGTAGAGGCGGATACTAGAGTAGCAGTCGATGCAAAAATTAATGTCAGTATGACGATAGTCGCTACAAGATGGATGCTGCGTAGTAGTGGCATTTTTCCATTGTAATTATTCAGCAGCCCCATTTTGCGTACATTCAGGTCGGGAAACTAAGGATAAAAGAGTTCCATCAAAAGACGAAGGTGTCCTAAATCGAAAAATGCGCTTATTTTAATGCCGTAGTTTACTAGATTGACAAAAATGGATTATGTGGGATTTGAATCCACGACCTCAGCCATCCTATTACCTAGGGTATTCCACTCTGCCATTTCCACAACGAGTGCAAGCCAGTTTCGTCTGTGTACAATTCACCACGACCTGTCAGTATCATACCGTCCAAGCGTGCTAGCAATTCTGTTGAATTTGTATGAAATAGTGCAATTGCTACACCTGTGCCGTTGCCCGTTTCCATGTTAAACCGTATTATTTCATAGATCGTTGCCGTTGCATTCTCGCTTCCATCTTCTTCGGTGGTCAACACTTCTTTTCCAGCAAAAGTACCATCCATCATTGATACGATTCCGCTTTTGGTGCTAGTAGTTTTGATAGTTTCTGTGCCATTTGGCAAATTCAGCGTTCCATTTGCAGATACGACAAACTCTGCATGGGTCTGGTTTATTGGGATCTGACTTCCAAGTTTTTCCTGGGTTTGGTAGACTGGTTGCGATGAAAACTCAAATCCCGATTGAGAAGCTGGAGGTGTTGTTGTGGCTAATGCTGGAGTAACAGCCATGTTTGATGCAGCCATTATTATTGCCAGTGTAAGGATGCTCGTTGCTGTTGCTGCTACTTTTGTATTATTTCTCTTTTTTTATAAAAAAACATCATCTTGCTCGCTTCAAAGCAGGAATACTAAGACTAAATGCATTTGCTAGATAATCGTGGTGAAACGACTCCGAAGGACAGATTCTTCAAATAGCTTGCTGATTATCCATGGCGTTGCTGCTGAATTTGTCCTCCAGTAATCCAAAATGAACTTAATTCAATACCGTAACTTACCAGAATGATAATAGTGGACCGGGTAGGATTTGAACCCACGACCTCAGCTTGCTCCAATTCTGTACAGTTAGTGCGACTTCATCCTATCATTATGTCGATTCTCTTCCATTATTACAGAGAGCTCAAGGAATGCATCAATCAGGTTGAGCAGACAGAGGCTAAGTCAACAGCAACAAGCTGCAGAAATAACCTTTTTCGAAGAAAACATGGGAGTTATTGAGAATGGCATGCTTAGAGTACAGTTCGATTACACTTTCACTAAAAGAAGTGAAGTGAGCAATACAGCCACTACTCTAAAAAATCACACTACGTAAATTATATTCTCTACATCTATGGAGAGAGACAGACATCTACACACATGGTAGAAATAACAACTGCAGAATACATTCAGATTATTGCTGCTGGAATTTACGCGGCAGCATTATTTTACACTATTGTGACATATCGTCGTTCGAAAAGAATAGATCAGATCACATTAGGAGATCGCATCTTCTCTGGACTACGAGAATTAGATAGAGAACTTACTAAAATACCTCCAGAATCTCAGTACGACAATGCTAGAAGTATAGTGTATTATCGTATATTTGGCACTCTGG
>JBKPNF010000333.1:0-2838 GCA_046732455.1 Thermoproteota archaeon
AAGAAAGCAGAGGTCAATATTGTCGAGCGTCTGGCAAACAAGATGATGCATTTTGGCAAGAAGTATGCAAAGAACACCGGCAGAATGGGTGGCAAGAAGGCAAAGATGCTAAATATGATCAAAACGGCATTTGAAATCATATACCTTGAAACTGGTAAGAACCCTGTAGATCTGCTGGTAAGGGCAATAGAGAACTCTTCACCAAATGAGGACACAACTCGCATCGTATATGGTGGGGTCGTCTACCATGTATCAGTCGATGTAGCTCCGCTGCGCAGAGTGGATCTTGCGCTTCGCTTTATAGCAGAAGGTGTAAGGGAGTCGACGTATTCAAGCCTACAGACTCTAGAAGAGGCACTAGCCAAAGAAATCATTCTGGCTGCCAATAACGACATGGCAAGCCACGCGATCAAGAAAAAGAACGAGCAAGAAAGAATCGCAATGGCATCAAGGTAATCCTGAGTCTTTTCTCCTTCTTTTCTATAGAGCTATCTTGTGCCATTGGGCTGCGGGAGAAGTTTCCTAACCTTGGACACTATGCTTATGAATGATTAAATAACAATAGGTGGAAGAAGCCAGAGAAATGAGTGGCAAGGATGAATTGGTTTTTTCAAAGGAAGCTCTGATGAGGACGCAAGCCGGCAAGGATATAATCAAGGAGAGAATACTACAAAGCAAGGGCTACAAACAGTTCAACCACTACAAGGAAAAGGCAGAGCAGGAATTTCCTAGCTTTGTACAGCGATTCACCATGTCTTTGCATAAGGCAGTATCTGCAGACAGTAATCCTCTCGGCACGATACGCAAATTTACCGAAGAAGTTAATTCCCAAGAACTTGCCCTCTCCCACAGTAGCGTGCCAGACATCAAAACTAGATTATCAAACCCTGACGTTCTTGCAGACAGAGTCAGGCGCATACTAAATTCTAATTTTGTCAAGATGACGCTTCCCGTTTTCAACGCGCTTTACGACGGCGCATCTAAATATTTTGCAGACAGCGTTCCTGAGGAAAAGAGGAAAGCTGTTATCGATGGCCATGTAATCGCGATTGATCTTTCCGAGCCCATGGACAGAATAGTTGACAAGGATGAAGATCTGGAGTATCTCGACGATTACAAGTTCATGAACCCATACATACTTGCAATAGCGCGCACAAATATTGCGCAGGGAGGCGATGCAGTACTGAAGGCTTTTGAAGAAGGCTTTCGCAATGCCAGAATCGGCCAGCACATAGATGTCAGGCTAAAGGTGGAACCGGCATCAATTAATGATGAAAACATGACTGAATGTTACAAGAAATACCGTGCAGTGATGGGGACTGCTGGCCGGAATATGGCACTCAATCGACGCCCACTTTCTGATATTTTCCATCTGGGCATGGCCAAGGCTGGTGAGTGTGTCGGCTGTGGTAATGAGATCGAAGACACCTTAAGGAATAACGAAGTCAAGATACCGTCATGGCCGCTCTACTTTACTGTCAACATGGGTAATGTTCAGAGCGGCTTTGAACTCACGATGGCAAAAAGTGATCTCTATCTGGATGAAGCAAAAATTGCGCTTGACATGCTGCCTGAGAATTTTCAGTTAAAGCCTTTTTTGGAATTTCTTTTTTTGACTGTCCGTCACTACAATCAGTACTGGTATAATGAGCTTGTACGTAATGCGCCATTTGGTGAATTCTACAAAAAGATAGAAGAAGCTCTTGCAAGAAAATGATGATGACTATGATGATGTGGTCTGAAAAGCATAGGCCAAGGACAGTGCAAGAAATGGTGGGTAACGAGGATGCCCGCCTTATTGCAATAAAGTGGTTAGCAGGGTGGGTGAGTGGCAGCAGACCACTTCTGTTAGTGGGCCCGCCGGGGACGGGCAAGACTACCCTTGTACACGCAATTGCAAGGCAGCTTGGTTATGATGTGGTAGAAATGAATGCAAGTGACGTACGCAACAAGGAAGCGCTACAGGCAAGAATAACGCCAGTTTTTCAAAATACCTTCAACCTGATTGGGAAAAAGATATTGCTGTTCTTGGATGAAGTAGATGGCATCTCGGGTAGGGAGGACACGGGAGGTCTTGACACCCTTATCGACCTCATAAAAGAGCCAACTGTACCAGTGATAATGGCTGCTAACAAAAAGTCACTTAAGATAATGAAGCTTGCCAAGGCTTGTAAAATAGTAGAATTTAATCGAGTACCTCCGCGACTATTGCTGCTGCTTCTAGATTATGTACTGAAGAGCGAGGGAGTAAAACTTGGATCAGACGACAAGATATCAATCATAGAGAACAGTAGAGGTGACATCCGATCGCTGCTCAACAGCGCACAGTCACGGGCGGCCGGCTATTCTACTGTTTCGAACAAAGACATCTTAGATGTAGACATTGCAGATGCAATCAATGGTTACTTTACTGCCGACAGCTTGAATGAGGCGATGCAATTCATAACAAGGGCAGATGTGTCATATCCTGACCCAAGATATCGGCTGGTCTCACCCGAGGAAAGGCGGAAAGACATGCTAGCAGCCTTATTCTCAAGCATCGTTTCCTCACAAATGGAAAAGCGTGATCTTGCTTTGTTGTTGGACGTACTGTCAAGAGCAGATATGATCGTTGGAAGGGCGAATGCATCAAGGCAGTGGCACCTTCTGAAATACGTAAACAGCCTGATCGCAACGGGGTTGTACGAAAAATCCCGCCAGAAGGGCATTAAATACCACCAATATCCAATGCCCTGGCCTGTGATGGGACCGATATTTGCCCGGTCACAGTCAACAAGGAAGATCTTGAATGACCTTGCTCTGTCTCTTCATATATCAAGAAGCTCTGCAGGATTATTT
>JBKPNF010000334.1:0-2797 GCA_046732455.1 Thermoproteota archaeon
GATCCACAATGAATCGGGACAAGTAACCTCTACAACGTTAGCAGTTGTTGTTAGTTATACGTATTCTTGACGGCCACAAAATATCGAACAGGGTAGCCTCAGGATAGTTACACGAATCTCTGGCTCCCTTTATGTGTGTCCATGCTTGTTTGTTGACTTGTTTATCCTTGTCTGTGCAGATCGCCGAGGCTTTTAAACTCCTTTTCTCAAAAGGAACACTTCAAATTTGAATGGCTGCTGGCTGAGTCGGAATTGGTGGATCTTCATACAAACACTGCAGCATCAACTAAGCCAAAAATACTTTTTTAGAGAGTTCAAAAGACAACAACAACAGTCTACGAACTTTTTTTCCTCAAGAATCATTAGTTCTTGTGTATCATATTCAGAGGGTGAGGATATTTTCTTGTTTGTTTGTTTGTTTGGTTGTTTGTTTTTGCGTTATGTATTTTTGTGTTGTCTCTATTTCCTTAGTTGTTTTATGTGTTATAGGTTGTCATACTTACTTTCTCAAGAGGTCTTCCGAATGTCCGCTTATTTTGTCCGCTTATTTCCTTTGATAAGGACCAACCCAATACTATCTTATCGCAACGATTACGGACAACCTGAGAAGTTCCTCTGCACTTGGATCTAGGATAGTCGTCAATATGTCGCTGCCAACCACTAAATGAAACGCCAAAAGCAAGCCTTCTGCCAAACGAAACCTGACAAAATCCCCTTCAAGAGTTCTCCTTTTTGTCGTCTGGACAAACACACGGGGGGGGAGTGGAGTTGCTTAGTTTAGGATCAAACCCACTGCCTCAACAAATGAGATATGAGTTCAGTATGAAAGTAGTTTCATAGTTAAATTAATTTGGAGCCACACATCATAGAAAGGGAAGAGGAAGCAGGTAAAGCGGCAGTAATGATAAATACGCGATTTAATACACTAAAGGGCACTGATATTATAGTATCAGGATAGTCAGTGACACTATATCATACATGCAACTGCCACCATTGCATTCCATATGCACACAGTATGGACTTGCTTAATTCATCGAAACAAGTTACTCTGGAACATGAGGAGGCTAATGTTTCTAATAAGAGCTCTAACGCATGCCGATGTTGATAGTCAGATAGCAACAGCACCGATACCGATTTGTAAAGCCCTTACTCATGTAGGTGACTTTGCGCCTATGATTTTGGAGGTAGTCATCTAATGTACTATATGCAAGAGTTTCCACTTGAGGTGCAGTAGGACCTTCTGACTTTCAAAGTCTAGTTGTCCTCAAGAAGAAATTGTGATATATGTTCATGGCACATGGACAGCCTCCATTTTTCACCATCTTCTGGCGCTACGTCGTCGTCCCCGCCGTTTTGCCTGTCGTTGTTGTTGTTGCTGCACCGCCATAGCTGGCCTCTTGCATTCTGCCAACCGTCTCCCTTGTGTTCTGCCCATAGATCCTTGCAGTAACTGAAGTCACCTTTGCAAGTTCCCTAGTACTATACTTTGCATAATTTGTAGTTGCTCTACTTGCTTCAATTCCTGCAAACATCATATTAGTTACCATGCGTGTGCTTGCGGTTACTAAGTCAGTCATTGCACTTATGCTCCTTGCATAAATGTTTACCATGTCCCTAGGCGACATTCCCATCCACATCCACCACCAAGGATGCATCATACCACTCATCCAGTAGTTGTTGTTGCTGCTGCTGTCACTACCATCGCTGCCGGTTCTCTCTACATATGGAGCCCATGCAGATTGTATTGAATTAATTACCTCTTTCTGTGAATCCAAAAACGTAACTGTAATCTCTCGCATTGCATCGGTTGTTTCATTGTGGAAATCTGTGATCATCTGGGAATACCTTGGAGTCTCCCTTTTCACCTCCTCCATTGCTCGAGTAACATTGTCTTTTGTTTCGTCAATTGACTTGTTGATCGCATCCTGCTGTTGCCTTTGTGAAAATTCTGTTCGTTCACGATCCTCTCGTTTTGACATGATAATATCTAAAACAATAGGTTGCACTTAAGGAATTCGACACTCTCCACTAGTTAGTATAAATATATACAGAAAAAAACACTACTCAGTTTTTCCTAGTCAGAAGATTCATGGATTTAGCATCCAGTCATCACAGAGAGAGCGATTAGCACTAGTCTTCCAGCTATGCCAGTTGCGTATTATGGAATGCCCCCTTTCATTAACAAAACCAAAATATATGAACAATTCCTGCTAAATGAAGAATATACAAAATTGATCTTAGAGTTTAAGAAGCTTGGCATGAACCTTGGTCGATTTAATCTCCTTTGAAGAAAGAAGTTTCTTCCTAAGCTCCTTTGACCTATCGACCGGATGCCCCATGCACCATATTCAACGTCAGTCGCGTCTACCTAGTTCATACGATTTACCACATGGTATTCAAAATGTGTGTTGTAGCCAAATGGTAATAGAATGATGCTAAGAATTGATAACCGCTCTGGAAAGAGATCCATGAAAAAATAATCACACTTTATATACTACAGATCAAATGCAATATTTCAAATGTCATCTAGTTCAGAAGATGACGATCCAGTAATGCGCTCTTCTACTGAACGTTATGATAGAGTTGGTAGTAATCTAGATTGGTTCATAATCCTGGCCCCAGCTTGTCCAATTTTTTTCGGCTTTCTCCTAAATATCACAGTAAATCCTCCGTCATACTTTACATTTTTTGACAACATGATCTTATTGGCAGCACTTTATGCAGTAGCGGTAGCAACGGCTATGCTCATATTGCCAGTTATTTTTCATGCAAGTCATTATCGTAAACTTGATGTGGA
>JBKPNF010000335.1:0-3963 GCA_046732455.1 Thermoproteota archaeon
CACGAAGTAGAGATGCCATTGAATGGTTATCTAGACAAAACTTTAAGAGGGCGGTAGTGATGGTGCAGGACGAATTTGCAGATAAGCTGGCAGCAAGACCAGGTAGCGAGAACTATAGGGCAATATCTGCACTTGCGGCTCATTGCTTTGCTATTGAAAAATTGTTCAAAGTTAGAAGGGAATCATTTGAACCGCAACC
The DNA here is from genome assembly GCA_046732455.1 of Thermoproteota archaeon. Lineage (GTDB taxonomy): Archaea > Thermoproteota > Nitrososphaeria > Nitrososphaerales > Nitrososphaeraceae > Nitrososphaera. The sequence goes on from JBKPNF010000335.1 coordinate 200, forward strand.
TAAGGTACAATCTTCAATCATCAGGATTATTCCCATCAACACTGTTACGAGAGAGGTGGTAAGAAATGTCAACCTCCTTTTCTCAACACGTAACAAGAATGCATCATCAGTTGCCGCTAAGGCAGGCATTATTATTAATGCGATCTATGGAGGCAAAAAGATAGATGAACTTGAACCAAAGGATCTTGTCAAAATGGCAGAGTTGATGTCATCAGATGTACGCTCCATCTGACGACACATATCTTCTCGCAGATTGTATCCGACATTATAGCGGCAGGCGAGCTCTTGAGATAGGAATAGGGTCAGGACTCTTGATTAGCATACTTGAAAAGAATTTTGCCTACGTGGCCGGCTCAGATATTGACCTACAGGCATTGCAGTATTGCAGGCAGCAGCAGACTGCATCCTCCAAGGCATTACTTGTATGCTGCGACGCGGGGTCAGCATTTGGCATCGGCAAATTTGACCTTATAGTAAGCAACCCACCATACCTTCCTAACGATGATTTCTACCATATTTGGGATCCCACTGTGCATGGAGGTCCTAGTGGGGTAGAAACAACGGTTCACTTTATTAATTCGGCCCTACCCCTCCTTGCAGGAGATGGCAAGATGCTGATTGTCATTTCATCATTAGCAAATGCCGGGGCTCTGGATAATGTGGTTGTAGAGAACAAGATGCGCAAGAAGGTAGTAAAGGAAAAAAGGTTATTCTATGAGACGCTCTCTATTATCGAGCTGAGCCTTTGATCACTTTTTTATTTATTCTGTAGTAGCAGGTTGCTCGCCTGAAGAGCTATCTTATCTGCCATCTCAGATGTGCTTGTGTTTCCGCCCAAGTCGTATGTTACATACTTCCCCTCATTTATGACATCTTCTGTAGCCTGAAATATTGCCTTGGAGATTTGCTTCTCTCCAAGGTATTCTACCATCCAGGCACCTGAAAGTATGGTAGCGACGGGATTGACCTTGTTCTGGCCTGCATACTTGGGTGCGCTCCCGTGTGCAGGTTCAAACATAGCATAATTGTCGCCATAGTTCCCCGAGTAGACATTGCCAATCGATCCGACGTGACCAGAAGCACACTCTGATACAATGTCCATAAAGAGATTGGTGCTGAGAAGTATGCTCTTGTTGAACCTTTCAGGATTCTTAACCAACTGCTGGGTCATGTTGTCGATGTAGTATTCTTCAACATGAATAATATCCTTGAACTGTTGTTGCTGTTTTTGCGCCTTTTGGACTGCAGCCCAGAATATGCCGTCCGTCTCTTTGAGGATGTTGCGCTTGGTTATTGCATAGACGGATTCAAAGCCTCTGTCCCTAGCAGCCTTGAAGCCGGCAGTGGCGATCCGCTCGCAACCCTTCCTAGTAGTTTTTCGGATGGCTATTGCAGAATCATCGCTTATCTTGAATTCAATACCTGCATACAATCCCTCGGTAGCTTCGCGCACGCACACAAAGTCAAGCTGTCTTTCCTGATTCTTGTATGTCTTGATGGGTCTGATATTGGCATAAAGCTCGAATTTCTGACGGATACTTACTGCGACGCTGCGTGGTGCATTTGGCATGGGTATAGTAGTCGTAGGCCCTTTAAAACAGGCATTAGACTCTTCAAGTATCTTCCATACATCAGGAGAAATATAGGAATTGCCCCCATGCTTTTGCCACCAGTCTGACCCAGCATCGCATAGGACTAGCTCAACCTCGGAATTACAAGCCTTCAGAACCTTGATCATTGCATCAACAAGCTCAGGCCCGGTCCCATCACCTCTGATTATCGCTGCAGTTTTTTTTTCTTTGCTAGCCAAACAAAGAGGCAGGCCTTTTTTTCGCTATTTATTCTTATTTACTTGTCAGGGCTATACGCGCAACCATCTTGTCGTCCTGAGGAAATGGCGGCATATCAGAGGGCTTGGCCACTTTGGTAAATTGGCCCGCTTCTGAGAAATACGAATACTCTATGTTGTAATTAGTGAGATTCAGCGTCTGTGCTATGTTTGTGCCAGTAGAGTTGTCGACTACATTAATCGTATTACTCATATTGTAAATTTTCATAAAATCTGCAAGCGTGAACCTGATTGGCCTGATATATTCAATGTGTACTACGTTGCCTACTTGGTCTGTACGGATGGGGCGAATACATTCTTGGCCGTCTTTGGGCTGCCTACCAACATTATCTGGCAGCATCTTCTGCTTGCCGTCAACAATTACCTCAATTCGTGGATGAAGCTGAAACGATTCAACGTTCTGCGCCTTAAGACACACCTCAGTAGGAGCGGGAGGCGGTGCAAAGTTAGGTATGATTACAAGCGAGATAAGTGTCATTGCTCCCATGGCAACAGGAGCTATCAGAAGCTCCTTCTTTCCCAGCTTTCTCTTTGGCTTTTCCTCCTTTATCCTTCGCTTTGGCAACTGATGATGACTCTACACAAACTAGCTAGATAGGGCGTTAATAATAATATTGCTTTGTGTGCATACATTATATAGCATCAAGGCAGCACATATAATAATAATAAATAATTGCAAATAGTCCAGCTATCGGATATACACATCGGCGGCCTTTTCGTCCAGAGCACCTTTGACATGGTAGTTGAAGAGGTAAATAAGCTCAAGCCAGATGCAATAATCGTGACTGGCGACTTGACAGACGACGGGTTGCTGATTCAATTTGAAAAGGCAAGGAAGGAACTTGAGCGCTTTGTCTGCCCAAACTTGATCGTAATTGCAGGTAATCATGATTACCGTCATACCGGATATTTGCTGTTCAAGAAGTTCTTTCCTACAAAGCAGATCTATGAATTTGACGATGCCCTTATCTTGACAGTGGGCACTGCTAGGCCAGATCGAGACGAGGGAGAGGTTGGCTATCGCCAGAACCTTTGGATGGAAAAGACGCTGGGCAAATACCCAGAGACCAAGCCCAAGATAGTGGCAATGCATCATCATTTGATTGGGATACCTGACACAGGCACTGACAAGATCATCATTCTTGACGCAGGGGATACTCTTCGCACATTCTTACAATCAGGAGTTGACCTTGTGCTCTGCGGTCACAAGCACAGGCCCTGGATGTGGAATCTTGGGCGGCTGGCAATAGCATATGCTGGCACTGCATCTTCAATCAGATTTCGGGGATTCTTTGAAAATTGCTATAACATAATTGAAGTTGGAAAGGAGAAAAAGCCCCATGTTGACATAAAAATAGTGGGCAAGAAGCGCTTTCCGTTGTCAGAGCTTGTAGAGCGCTATAGACCGTTCTCTTAGCGGAGAGAGACACACAGAAAACATTGGCTAGTCTATGTTTTTTCATCTAATCTCATCCTTGATGCTCATAAGAATTAATTAAAGAGAAGTGCCTATAGCTGGTTGGCAGCAGTGAAGATTCAGAGTTAAACTGACACGCCATGAAGAGAAGGCATTTGACTGAGCTGCCGCTATTATATGTACAGTGATTATCATCGGTGATTATCATTTATGCTTATCTTCTGCGTATTGATAAATTTATATTCTTCTTATTGTTATTATGATGAATTTTACATTTAGGATGCTGGATTAGTCATATTTCATATTATTACAGATTATTTCTTCAACTGCAGGTTAATATATCAGATCCTGGAGTAGAGGATTATGGCTCAGATGCCAGCACTGATACCAAAAGAAGTCGAAATCCAGAGACTGAAGAAGATCTACATCATGGTCATCATGCTGGGTTCAATTGCAGCCTCAGTAGAGGTCGACAACTTCGTCGATGGCTCGCTGCAC
>JBKPNF010000336.1:0-4587 GCA_046732455.1 Thermoproteota archaeon
TGGTGCTAAGTCCAATAGAAGGTATTAAAACAGATGAGCAGCGGGCAGGAAAGGGTTATCTTGAAAAAATGGAGCAGAATCTAGAGAACCTAAAGGCAGGACTAGATTGCAAATAGAGTAGCCTAAGAAAACTTCTGCTGATGCTGAGCTGAGGTCGTGGACTCAACCCCCACCCAGTCCATTTTTATCAATCTGATTAACTACAATATTATTTTGAGTTTATTCTCTCTAATTGTAGGACAAAAGTCACCGTTTGAGCTTGAACAATAGCCGATTTTATCAAGTCAATTGAAAAATGTAGGAAAACAGATCATAATCCGTAAAACAAACTACAAAACCATTCATATATAGAATATATATCTTCTACACGCTCTAGAACCTAATTTCTTATATAGAGCACCTTCAAAATATATGAATAATGCCTTATTATTTGGTGCAAGGAACATATACAGCTGAAGGCTCTGCTGCGCTTCTAGCAAACCCTGAAAACCGCATAGACGTGGTCAAGTCTGCTATTGAAAGACTTGGTGGAAAGTTGCATGGTGGTTGGTTCTCTTTTGGGGAATATGATATAGTATTGGTTGTAAACATGCCTGACAGTGTAAGCGCAGTAGCAGTTTCCTTGGCTTTTTCGGCCGGTGGCGCTGTCAAGATAGTTAAGACAACTCCACTGGTCACGTCTGAAGAAGCAGTAGAAGCTATGAAAAAGGCATCAGAAGCTGGATATAGGCCACCACAACGTCGTGTTCCAAGTAAGGGAGTATCGTAGGTTGTATTTATAGACAAATCGGCTTTCTTGTGTGTCAAAAGAAAAACTGTTCAGAGGAAGTAAGATCAAGGTCTAGACATCTGCCTCTGCTGATAATGATAGCTTCCATGTGGTCACAATCGTCACCTATAGTGACTCAATCTAATTTTGCTAAGACGAACCAAAGCGGCTCGATTAACTACTAAAACTGCTGAGGTCGTGGGCTCAACTCCCACCCCGTCCATTTTTATCAATCTAATCATCTACGGCATTGAATTGAGCATATTTGAGTAGCTGCCTACAAGACTAACATAAGCAAAAGGAAAAACAAATAATAGATTGTTATATCTCTCTGAGGTAACCCAGAAAAGATGGGTGTATGTCCTGCCTCGTATTTTATTGCTGTATGGTTAAAGGAAATTCCTTGATGTCTGTTTGAGTATCCTTCACAAAAACCATTCCTTTGACAATATACACTGCTTCTTTTGCGGGAGATGCTGCGGCAGTTATAGAATCTTTGACTTCCCCTGTCCTTGCATCTTTGCCTAGGAATATCGGCAGTTGTATAGTGCTATTGCTTATTGATAGATATGGCTCATAGCCAGATGGCTCAATCGTCATCACTACTCTGGCGTCATCAATTACTTTATCTTCAGAATTCCGCACGTTGATCAAAATGTCGGTACTTTCTCCAACTGCTATTTTCTGTTTATCTACTTCAAATGTCATAAACTTCACATTAGGTGCTTCCGGGCTCTGGTGTTGTTGTTGCTGAATAAATAACTGTCCTATTATGAATGTAGTAGAAGCTATTATTGCTATTGCAACTATAGCCACCAGGATGAATAGCTTCTTCCTGCTTTTAGGAGATTTTTCAGAAGGCGAAGGCGATCGTGATGACAAGCGAAGCGGTGCTGTCAAGCAATATAATACGAAAGATATTGAATATAACAGATAGTAGCGTGCTGTCTGCATGAATTCATATCCCATTTAAGTTCAGTAGCTGTGTTCATCGAGGCATAAAGTTCAGATAGTCAAGGTTCCTTAACAAAGGAGGCACCTGTTATAGCTAGCTACAATCTTCGCTTTTCTCAGCAAATCTAGCCAGCCACTAGTTTCAAGCGAGAAGGAAAGATATTGTGCTAGGGAGCATACAAAAAGAAAAAGATTGAAGCAGGTGGGACTCGAGCAGCAGCTAAATTCTCTTTTTCAACAGCACTGCCCATTTAGATACAGAAGGTAAAAGAACACCCTATGAATGCAAGCCGCGTGAGGTCGTGGGCTCAACCCCCACCCAGTCCAATTTTTACTACGACGGAACTACTACTACGGCATTGAATTGGGTTCATTTTTGGTAAATGTCGGACAAAACCCAATTTGGATACTGCTCATGGCTGAAACTCCTTATATGTCAGGTGATGAAATCCCGGTCTAGTATGGCATTGGGAGAAAAACTTTTTGAAGAGAGTGGCAATGTAACAGGCTTCAAAGTAACTAAGGTTCACCCAACAGAGGGAGTAACCATGGAGGTGAGTTTTGCATCTGAAATAAGGGGCATAGGCAGATTTCCAAGCGGCAAAAATCTAGGTTCAGGCACCATGACTCAATATCCACATGGCATAGTTGACCAAAGCGACCAAGGTTCAATAATGACAAATGAAGGTGGCCAATTCGTATGGTGGGCTCATGGAAAGAGCAAAGTGGTTGAAGGTGGAAGAGTTAAAGGATTGATCATAGTAACAGGCTTTGCAAATTCACAAAAGTTAGCTTGGATGAATAATTTAATTATGGCACTCGAATCAGAGTTTGACCCTGAGTCTAAAAAGTTCAAGATAACTGGGTATGAATGGAAATAGTACTAAGAAATAGACTAGATGGCATAAGCTATTGAGCCAGGGTGTGGGCTCAACGATAAAGCGAGGGTCGACGCCCACATCTAGCGGGCGAAATTACGTAGATCGTCATGAAGTTGCACACTGAGACACGGAGTAACGCTCCAGATTCCTCGTCAGGACCCAGACTTTCTTCTTCCCGCCATTACCTTATAAGGTAATTAGAAGAGAATGAGGGAGAGGAAGAACAATAAGAATAACTGGAGGGATTAGAAGAGGAAGAAAGGAGATGAAGTGATAAGAAAAAAAGTAGTGACGTAAAGAGATGGTTCTGAGACCTGTAGGTGATTTAGCGGTCAGAAACATAAAAGCTGCGAAAGCAAGACAAGGGCTCAAGATGGTATTAATGGAAAACAGAAAAATAACTAAGCCTAACCCGCCTATCCTCAAAAGATAGCAAGCAAGTAAAAGAGTGAAAGTAGTTGTCGTTGTTGTGAGTATCAGAGTGAATAGTTTACTGCCGTTACAATGACTGGCGAACGATTGTTATTAAGTGCCCTTTACACCTTGCTTTATCATCTTCCGAAACTCCTCATCCGACATGCTCTTTTTTGCTGCCACCATTTGCTGTACATCTTTACCTGCAAGATACCTAAGATTTGGCTCTTTAGCTGTTGCAGCTTCTGCTACAACCGCGGCTACAAGGTCGGCATCAGACCCATTTTCTACCATTCTGCTTCGGATAGATGACCTCATCATTTGCATCATTTGCGAATAAGGAGAACCTGGGTCCTGTGCTTTCTGTGCTATGACCATATTTTCGCCAAAGTTTGTCCTAACAACCCCTGGTTCTACTAAAACCACTTGTATTCCAAATTGTTCCAGCTCGTATGTCATTGATTCACTCAAGCCTTCAAGTGCAAATTTTGAGCTAACATAAGCAGACCCTCCAGGATAGCCAAACCTGCCCGCTCCAGAACTGATGTTGATTATCCTGCCTGAACGCTGTTTCCTCATGATTGGAAGGACAGCCTGCGTTACACGGATCACTCCATACAAGTTGGTCTCATATAGTGCCTTTATTTCATCTATTCCAATATCTTCAAAGGCTCCTGTCAGCCCATACCCTGCATTATTTACAAGCAAGTCAATTCTGCCAGCCTCTGACACTATCGATTGCATAGCTTTTTTGATTGAATTTTCATCCGTTACATCTAGCTGCACTACTCTAATGGGTAAGTGTTGTTTATCTGCAACTGATTGCATAGAGTCACGCTTGGCTAGGTTCCGCATCGTAGCGTAGGTCAGATAGCCGTTTCTTGCTAATACAAGAGAGGTTGCGAGTCCTATTCCACCTGAGCTTCCTGTAACAACAGCTACTGGTGCTCGTTGGTTGTTGGGAGATGATGATGATGACATCAAGATCATTAGAGCATGAACATCATCAAACATAAGAATTGTAAGATCATTCCGGCATTGAATCTGCTGGTCGAAACTATGATAGCAGAACAAATGATAGTACAAAAGAGAGAAGTTATAACAAATAGTCCTGTGTGCAATCTGAAAGCGCACTCTAAGGTTTGGGAACTACGGCACGTTTTGAGCTTTTTCTAGGCAATTGTCGGATAAAACTAGTTTCATGTGCCTTTGCACTCATACTATTCCAGCTGTGACGCAATCAATTCCGGCTTTTCATTGGCTTGACCCTCAAACCAGCAAAGACAGTACCAGCGCCCTCTTCTGCTTTTGAATAATCCGATGCAAGCTATTTTAGGTACAAGTGGATATATACTTCTGCATCAGAATTGAGCGAGAGAGAAGAAAAAATAAAAAAAGAGGTAAAAACTGACGAGTACGGAAATGTGAGGAAGGAGGAAGTGAGACGAGAGGTTGATACAAAGAGTGAAGCAAAGCAAGATTTGGAAGATGCTGGAGATAAAATGAAAGCAGGTGCCAAGGCAATGGGCGCAAAGATGGAAGATCCAGATAGGGATTTAGGTGCTCAAT
>JBKPNF010000337.1:0-2084 GCA_046732455.1 Thermoproteota archaeon
TTGCAACTCCACGTGAGCGCACGAGTAAATCTGCAGCAATCTCTGGTGGAACTGCAGGTATCAAAGATGTCAAGGTAAAGGATATCACAAGAAGGGCCATTTCAATCGAGAGGGGTACCAAGCTCAATGTCATGATAGAACACTTCAGGAAAAATGAAGAGGCTATTGTGGTGGGGGATGGAAGGCCAATGGGCATAGTCACCCCAAAGGATGCGCTCGAGCTTATTTTGCCCAAAGAGAGCAGCGAGCCTATCATTCACATGGCACATTTTGAAGATGGGCAGGACAGAATAGAAATTCAAGATCAGCTCGCACGCTTTTTAAAAAAGATTCAGGGTAAGCTTGGAGACGTGAGGTCTATAGTCGTGTATGCAGACAAGCACAAGACACGCAAGTATTCGCTCAGGACACGGCTTATCACGTCAAATGGAGTGATAGACGCAAAGGCGGTGGGCTATGACCCACTCAGTGCATCAAAAGAGCTCGTAGCACGGCTTGAGCGCAGAATCAAGTCTGAGCATAGCCAGAGAGTAAAGGGGCGACAGCACAGGGATTCCCCAAGAAAAATGGGATAACAATTAAAATATATACATGATGGCGCGGATGAGGAGATTCGAACTCCTGATCGCCCGAGGGCGAATCGGCTTACCGGCGCTTGTCATCTCAAGGCCGACGCATTATTATGTTCGTTTAGAAAGAAGACCACTCTGCCACATCCGCGCTACCATTTTCTTTTAAGTTCCTACTATTATATGTTAATTATAAGATAAAACCGCTTTTTTCTACGACATATAATTCTCCAAAATATTAGATGATTTGTTGCATATATACGAAAGGATATTCGGAAAATGAATCGGAAGTTTACAGAATCAAAAGATGAATCCTTGTTTACGATTATGCTGTATTTTTGCAAATCATGATGATGATCATACTAAAAAAGGTATTCACAGATAGAATACAGTGAGGGTTATAGCTCTTCTTCTCGATGAAAAGATGATACCATATGAATGTCCACAAGAGAAATCTATTTCACCAACTTGCGACCAATTTTTATACCCGAAACACAAAGAAAATGTCTGTGGAGGAAAAGAAGGGCGGACAAAAACTGAAGTCAATTTCTGTACTTGTGCCGTTTGAGAAGGTGCAGGCTAGCCTTTCTGAAATTGGGTTTTTGCTAGACGATACTGTTACGATTGTTACTGACGGCAAGTTCTGGAGCAAGATGCTGTATGTCAAGGATAACGAGACGATCAGCGTCTCAGAAGAGATTGGAGATGCATATCCAAAAGATCCGATAATTACGATTTGTGGCTCCAAGATAACCATATCAAAGGTAGTCAAGGGCATTGGCGGATAAAAAATTGCCACTTTACGAATGTAACGAGCACCAGTTTGTGGAGAACATCCGGCGTCTTTTAGAATCAAAGGAAAGGTTCCTTGTGAACCGCAAGATGATGCTGCATGATGACGCTAAGTACGGCCCAGCCATTATGCCAGACCACGAGTTCAAACGGTACGAAATGATATGCACAAGGAAATCGGTCAACTCGACAGTTTACGCCAAAGTGCCTTTTATTGATAACTTCCATCACAACAGAATGTACGAAGAGGGAGAGAACCTCCACTCTGCCAGCGCGCTGCTGTTTCCAAGGATGTCAGTTCCATACTATAGAGTAGAATACTCGGTCAATGTATGGGGTGGGACTTACTTTTTCGCATTTGATGCATTGTTTAACCCCGAAGTAGCGATTGAGAAGAGGGTTGGCAAGAGGTTTGGAAACGAGGGCACTCTGATCCATGTGTTGAGATACAACCCGCCGGAAGAGCTTGTGCTAGCGATCAACCTACCAAAAGAAGTGATGGTGTTTGATGTCAAGCACATGGTGCGGGTAATAGATCACTCTTCAAACTTTTAGCATCCATTCAAAAAAGGCATGGAGCGAATTTTTAAATGGCAGTGACTGCATATTCTTGACGTTAAATCCGAGCAAGAGCATTCTTCCTTCAAGTTTGTTTTCTAATGTGGGTGGCAGTTGCTCGGCTTTAAGAGGCGAGAAGAGTTCAAAAAAGAAATCCTGCCTATG
>JBKPNF010000338.1:0-6983 GCA_046732455.1 Thermoproteota archaeon
GGCTTGTGGCATTCGTAATTTTGAGTTCTATCTCCTTTGGGCTTATTATTTCAAGATGTTTGATATCTGTATAAAATTCCCAAACTCTGTCAATATCACAGTTCATAACGAAGCTATGTTTAAAGGTCTGCAAATATCGTAGAATAATCGTGTGTAGGACATTAAATATCCATATGTAGTTGCACATTATTCATTTGCATCTGACTAGGATTCAAAGGCAAATTCTTCATTTAATACTTTTAATTTAGAACGAGTATCTGTGTGGAACATGCTATTGTGAAAGAACATCTGCTTTGACTGCCTTCATAACAGTTATCGCATCATTTTGTGTATGAAGCACTAATGAATATTCTTCTGACCCAAATCTATGGATGGGGTGGAGATAATCGAAACTTGTTTTGTATGAATTGATTCTAGTGAGAAAGATTATTCGCTGAAAGATCCTGCAGAATTACCAAGGTCCACGCAGGAGTAAATGTCCATGAAGTTACCATCTCAATATTCACGTTTGAGGGATAAGGGGGACAGGACACTATTGTTTTCGAAATATTAAGTTTAATTTCCACACTCTGACCTGTTCGAAGTGTTAGATCTTGAGGGGAAGCTGAACAGAAAAGGGTAACTGATTGTTATTATTTTGTGCTATGCTTCATATTTTATTTTCTGAGCATTTAGCGAACCATGTCTGGTCGTTCTCTTCTGTTGAGAATTGCAGAACATTTGTTATCTCACATGTCTTACTGCTAAATGCACAGTCGCCCAATAGCCTATCCTAAATTGGAGTCCAATATTCGTAAAGTCTTGGTTAAAGGATCAAACCTTGCTGTCCTGACGCTCGTTGAACCCAAGCGAGGCCTAGTCAGCTCCTTTTTCTATTCAGTAAGCATAGAGACAAATTCCAAGTGTGGATTCCAACTTTGTATTCCAAAACTGGAATTGACCAGCCTGTTTTTATATTTGGTTGATGTTCTAAGAATTAGAGATGATATAAGTAATATCGACACACATTCAGATAAGGAGACCTAAGGTCCAAATATCAGAAATTCTTGCTATAGCCGCGATGACCTTGTTATTGCTCCATATTGCAGATGGATCTATGGAACGGTTTAGTAAGCATGGATTTTTACCAGTGACCATAGATAAGAAGCCATTTCGTATATCTAACTTCGGTATATCATCAATAATCTTGTTCTTCCTGGCATTTGGCTTGGATATACGACGAAAAAACATATCAAAAATAACAACAACTCTCCTTATAGTGGGTGGCGCACTTATCGGAATAACTGCATTAGGAGTAGCAGTGATGGATAAAACTGTAGCAACACTTTTGACAGTAATTGTAATAGGATACGTAATAATGGGACTTGGTATACTGAGAGCTATTCAACAGAGGAAGTACGGATCCAAAATTGTCTAAATTACTAGACCTAAAAGAGTAATTAAAGCAATCGCAAAGTTATGTTTCAATATTTGAAAACTTGTGAATTCAGACACAACTCCATAAGAAACCGGAACAAGGAGCACCAGCATGACTCCCTTTTGGAGATTCATCTCAATTTTCAGCTGCATCCCCCCCGAACCCGCATCGATATTGCCCCTTTTTGGTGGATACTTTTAGAAATCAGATGACATAGAAGCAGTTGCATATTTTCACTTTTTCTTTCTGAATCAGCTTCTTCACATGTTCTTTCTTCTGTGTCTCTTAGATGTCCTTAAATTGATGGATGTGTATTGGTACATTGTGAATTAGATATGTCTTCCGATGTCATACCAAACTGGGATGTGATAATTCACAAGAATGCCAGAACAAGCGATGGTGGGGATGCTGGCAACGTAATTGAAGTCGAAGAAGATACCTTGACTCTTCAAAGGGGACCTACGGCAGAGTATGTCATTCCAAAATCAGCGGTAGAAGGATTTGATGGCTCAGAGTTATCCTTAACCATCTCCTTGAAAGAACTAAATAATCAATACAGAAAGAAGTAAAAATGGTAGACCAAAGGGAAGCCAAGGAGAAATATCTGCAGCCCCTTCCCTAGACTTATCCATGTTTTGTTAGAAGAACCATCTCAATTTTCTCAGGCTCTTCAGCATCCAAAATTCCATCACAGAAGCTACCTGGTGCAAAATTCGCGGTATGAAATTGTCATCCAGCTGTCATACGCAATACATTAATTTTGGATACATTTGAATTTTCAACTGCATCTGAGCCATCGATAGATTGGATATTCGTTTGGGTGGAATTATTGAGTCAAATCTGTCTTGGATTCCGCCGAACCCGCTGTATTGATAACCTTCCTTTAAAAAAATTGAGTTAATCTAACTGTCAATTCTAAAAACTATATGGTTACGATATAAGACTAATACTAAAAGGATAAGAGCAATATCAAAGAAACGTCTAATGATAAAGGTCTATGGCTAAGAAAAAGGATTTACTGACCCAAGAAGAAAAAGGTTCATGTTTAAAATCCGTTTCTGGTAATAACAGTAAATCAGTGCATGAACAATTTTCAAAACTTTTAGAGGAAATGCAAATTTCTTTAGATGAGCCGATAGTTGAAGATTCCATAGATAGTACAAGAATACGTGTTACCTATGTCATAGTTCTAAGTAGGAAAGGAGGAGGAATTGATGAGGACGCCATTAGATTTCAATACATAAAAGAAATCCCTGTTGATTATAGCAATATCCCTATAAAAATTAGAGATAGTACCAATGGTGCCTCCTCTGCCTCTGCTGTTGATGATAATGTTTCTCACAGTAATATTAATTCCATGGGGGAAGATATAATAATAGAATCATATGATGAATTAGAAAACACTATACCAACGCTATGTGAAGTTCTAGGACTTTTGAAAAAGATTTACTTTATGCCTGAAGACTTTTCTAACAGGTTAGTTATTTGATCGTATACATAAGCTAAGAAACATGTTTAGCAAGGACGAGATACTTACTTTCCCATCAGTTGATCTTAGCGATAAAGCTGGGTTAATCCCTATTTGAATTGCAAGAGGAATACAGTAGTTAAGCAAATGCTTCAATTGAAAAGCATGCTGATTATGAGCTTTGAACAGTTTCTGTCATACTTTTGTGACCGGACAATGTGCATTAACGGCAAAAGTAAGTCAGGAAAACTTTAAGCTAAGCGGTCCTACTCAGGAATATTAGCATCCCTCAAAAGTACAGGTATCGTTCTAGGTTCCACAGTAATGAGTAATCTTCATTAGTTTTGTTCATTCATTTACTATTTCTTGCATTCATAGAGGAACAAGAAAGAACATCAAAGCCAGTATTCACTTCAGTACTTGTTAAATGCAATCTATTATAAGCTGCTGCCGTAGTGATGCCTTATCGTGCCAACAATCTCCAAGAAAGAAGAAGAACAACTGCAGCAGCAAACCAAGAATGGCTATTGGCAGAATGAACTTCACTCGCTTGGAATAGAGCAAAAAGAAAAGAATGAACTTAACGATAGTAAAGAAGAGAATGAAAACCTTTCAAATATTATCAAACAGTCAATGTTTCAGGATTATAAATTAGCATATAGTGACAAAGGCGTAGTGCATAAAGAAGAAGCAGAATCGACTGTTTCTGTCGGATGATATTACTAAAAAGTAATTTTTTCTTTTTGCCATCGTAGGACTCCTCAATTTTCATCAGCGTCTCACCGAACCCGCATATCAAATCATGTATGCAGCAGAATCAGCTAAATACGATAGTTATTTTCCCATTGTTCAAATATGCTTGACTCGTTTGAAATAACAAATAAGGGTCATCGGTACTATTTTGTTATCCAATCATTCTTTGGTTTCAATCACGTCCCGTATGGTTACTTCTATTGGATCATAAATTGAATAGACCAAACCGATGGGGACCTGATAATGACGAAATATGCAGATGATTTAAGCAACCTAGCAGTGAAAGAGGAGGGGTAGGGGCTAATGCTGTATCATGATAATTTGCTGTAAGGATGACTTTTTTAAGTTATTAAAGCGAACACATATACATCAAGACAATGACTGAGGGAACACAACAACTTGAGATTGAAGTAATAGAATGGGATGAAAACTCCTTTACCATCGAAGCAGGTATTAACCCTCAACTCGAACAACAACTTACACACGGGATAGTTCCACTTCTTATTTTAAGACACAATGGTAGGCATGTTCAGCATCTCAAGAATGTCAGCGTTAGAGTGAAAAGTACAGACTTCCAAAGGTCTATGTTTGAGAGCCATTTTGAGGAGGAGAACGATTTAGCGGATTTTGCCCGTCAGGTTATGGTATTTGAGTATGAAGAAGTTAGATAGATATTGATATATGCTCCTACGCAATAGGGGAACAGCTATTCAAATCAGAGTGAGAAAGAAGTTCGATCGAACTTTCGGAGGAAATATTCTTATTCTTCTTTGGTTACAAAAGCGAGTACAGCACTGGCAGATGTTAATAGCACTTAAGCGAAATAACAGGAACGTACTTAACTGGTTGATGGCACTTTATATTATGACCAATTCTGATAAATGCATTCAAAATGAGCATGAGTCCTGCGATGGTATCGTTAAGACAGCACTAGATGGTTCGGACAACACCAAAATGTGCGACTGTCAATGTCATAATAGCAGCTACCAGATGGTACAAAAGATGTTTGGAGTAATTAACCAAAAAGGTTAACAGCCGCAATTGAAATAAAGGCAGCTTTACATCCAAGACAAATGGTCTATATCTCCACCGTGCGACTTATGACTCTTAAGCAATTGACTTATCGAATTTCGACTATTGTTGTGAATAAGTTGAGCAGATACAAAAGCCATCAATTCTAATGTTTACACACGCCATCTAAAGGCAGCAATAGCCTATTCCCTTCGAAATGTTATACGCAATCGCCCAAACATCACACAGTTATGTAAAGGCAAGCCTGAAACTTGTTAAGCTGCACCAATGCAAAGTTGAGAATAATGTTGTAATAATTGACGTAAATAGTGGGAATGCATATGATAATTCATGCCAACCGAAAAGCCAATTATGCAAAAAAGTATTGAAACTATAGAGCCTGGAAAGGTGGAAGGTCATATTACACTAATGGATCATTTGAAAAAGACATGGATTTGTCTAGGATGCAATCGTAGTTTTCTCGATCATTATGAGATAGTGAATCATATGGATTCTGAAAATCATCTAGTGATGGTGAACTCTGACTTTGGACAAATTAAGTGAATAGCGCAAGCAGAAATAAGGAATATGCTGATGCATCTATTGCGTAATTAGGTCGGCTATCAAAAGTCCCGCTACCCGCGACCCTTACGAAAGAAAGTTTTCAGCTTGTTAAAAAGAGCAAACCTATTAAAGATCGAGAATTTGTTAAGCTAGCCAAAGAAAGTCCACTTGAGGTAGAAAGGAAAATGATTGCAGTTCTGCTGGAAGGAGCCTACGGCTTTAGAAATATTATGAGACAGCGATGCAAATAAGATTCAGTCTGATACGGGAACCACGCCCGTAAGCAAACTGCAATATCCGATATTCGTTTGTATGCATAAGGCTATCCATACAAGAACAGAAACCTTAAAGCTAAGGAGTTTCAATAGATTAACTAGAATCCTACCAAGGAACCGATATCGTTCTGGGTTCCACCGAACCCGCATGAATTTTGAGCCGAATCCAAAATGGACAAGTTGCTTCAAAAGTAAACAGCTATTTTCCAGCGATGATGATAATGGTGCTGAGGGAGTCAATCGTATTTTGGAGTTGATAGGAACAGTAACGCTACTAGACTCGGTGCAGCCTGCAGTACCTAAAGGAATAGTCTGCAATATGGGTATTCCTGGAAACGAATGGACAATAAAAAATTTCGAGCCTCTTGTAGATATACCTTCCACAGTCAAACTCCCTGTCTATAATAGTGAGACTATAACAGCTGCTAATAGCACAAAAGCTTTGGAGCATGTTGTGGAGGGTATAGTTAATGGACGCTACCATGTGAACCTCGATTGGGTCTTTCGCTTTGAAGAAATTGTAGAAGCACATCGCTACGTAGAGGCAAATAAGGCGAAAGGTAAATTGGTGGTAAAAATAGAATGATAATAGACAGAAAAAGTAGTTATTGTTCAAGGAATTCGATTCATTCTTTTTCCATGTATTTCATGAATTTTAGGTGAGCGCTCTTCCTCAATGAACAAAATTTCAACATAGGAAGTCCAGTTCTCCCAAGAGCCATAGTTGCATACCATTGTTGATTAACAGCCTGGCAACGAGCGCACGCTAGCCACATCCAGATGGGTGTAAAAATTACGTCAAATCTGTCTGTCATATTACTGCATCACGAAGAGTTTCTTATTTCTCTAACTTCAAGCAGTTTCTTTTTCCGACCTTGAGTTAGCAGTTCTTTATCTCTCTCTGTAAGAGTTTCATAGTTTCCCCAATGGTAGCAGCTAACGCCTTTGACATTGCCGTCCTGTGTTTTCGGTGCTAAAGATGCTTCATAGCTTATCAAATCTGCAGCTTTGCTGTCTCCACCAAATAGAAAGAAAAAGCCCATATCTACAATGGCAGTAACTCCAGCTCTTCCTTCTTTTCTTCCACGCTGTGAAAGTGAATCAATCAGCTTTTTCATGCCATTGGAGTCTGGAAAGAAGGAGTGAAAAGAGTCTGCTATTACTAGAGAACCGGTGTCGATTAGCCCCTGCACGTTTTCAACATAAAGAGCGCTGAGCTGATGCTTTACACTGTCTACTGTTTCATAAAATGGTGCAATAAGGATAATTCTTGACTTTGATTGTTTATTGTTGTCTTTGGAACTATTATTATTATTATTATCTTCTTTAACTTCTTGCTCTCTTGCTTCTACTAATAACTGGTCTTTAACATACTTGGTATAAATCTGGCGAAACCTCTGCAAATTGGGGTATACCAAGATACTATTCTCTCCATCTTCTACTTCTTTATCAAACCATCTCTGAATTAATTCCTCGTTATATTCCCTCTCAATTC